>JAAOZO010000225.1 GCA_011605715.1 Nitrososphaerota archaeon
TAGAGATGGGAAATGCACTAATAGAGAGCTTGTAAAGCCTCGTTTAATAATAAAAAGAAGAAAAGAAATTAGAAAGAATATAAATTTCCTAGTTTTGTTGCCTAATTTCATACCAAAAATCTCCTAGAAGTATTGAAGCTTTAAATGAGGCCTTTTGCAATAAAATTTGCTAAATGTCTAGAATGTGAGTTGTACTTTCCTATAAACAAAGTTGGCACGAAACAAAAGTCTATACTTGTTGGCTGATATCAACGATGTAAAAGACTCTTTTTCAAACGTATTTTTTAAGAAACTTTCTTGCTTCACAATGGCTTTTAACTTTAGTTAAAAAGCGGGCCCGGTGGGATTTGAACCCACGATAACCAGCTCCGGAGGCTGGTGCCTTGATCCATACTAGGCCACGGGCCCACTACATTTCTTGTAGAGCTGGAATTCCAAGCAAGTCTAAAACTTTTTCAAAAACTACTAAGAAAGATTCTAGGATTATGAGCCTATTGTTTCTTATTTCTTCCTTTTCGTTAAGAATAGGACAGCTCTCATAAAACAAGTTGAACTTGTCTGCTAAATTTTTGGCGTACCTTGCTAGATACTTAGGTTCTAAGTTGTTAATGGTCTCTCTGACATAGAAAGAGAATTTCGAAATTTCCTTTATCAATTCCATTTCTATCTCCTTTTCAACTAGTTTTTGGTTAATGCCTCCTCTATCATACCTTCCTGCTTTTTCCATTATGCTGTGTGCTCTAGCATAAGTGTACTGAAGTCTAGGACCTGAGTCTCCATTTAGCTTTAACGCTTCATCCACGTCAAAAACAATTGTATTATTTAAGTCGGTCTTCAGCATAAAATATCTTACTGCTGCTACAGCTATTTCATTTCCTATACTTTCAAGTACATCTTCTCTAATACTAGGGTTTCTCTTTTTACTTTCTATCCTTGCAACTTTTGCTAACTCGTTCAGTAAATCTTCAGCATTTACAACTAAACCTTTTCTCCCAGACATATGAACCATCTGACTGCTAGCGTATTCTTTCTTTCCAGAAATTTTGTATGCTGTCTCTCCACTTATTGCTACTATTCCATATAAGAATGGTCTATAGGCATGTTTTGCTTTGTCTGTAATAAAGGAAAGCGCTGTTTTTACAACCTTCTGGGGGTATTCTTGTCTCATGTCTACTAAAGTTATTGCTAAGTCTGCATTGTTAACGTTCAGAACATTTGGTTCTCCTCTTTCTTCATCAGTAGTCCACAAAGTTTTGCCATTGGGCTGAGTTATAAACGGCCTGTACTTAAAATCCACTGGTGGCTTACTTATTTTCCAGAAAGCATAAGCAATATCTTTCCCAACATAAGTTATTGTTCCATCTGATCTAATTAAAACCTCATCAGGTTCTTCTAAATTTTTAAATTCTTCTTGATCGCTAAGCTTTAAGACAGTACAGTTTTCATTTTTTCCTTCTTTTGGGATGTATAACCTCCCCTTTTCATTAAGTTTCTTTAGCACTGTATCTAACAAACCTGATTTTACAACATCACTTTCCCAATTTAGGAGATCAAAAAATGCTCCTATTCTCCAACATGTTCTCAGCTGATCTGTGACAACTTTTTCTGAAAACCATCTTGCCAGTTGTGCAACTTCATTTTTCCCATCTTCAATCTTTTTTATAATTTCGTACTTCTTTTTTCTCAACTGTGGGTTGTTCTCAATTTTTTCATGAACTTCAGCATAAATCCTTCCTGAGTAGTAGTCGTATCTTTCTCCTACCGGTTCCTTTGGATATCCCAACTCCGTTATAGCCAATATATTGTCTGATACCTGTGCTCCGCTATCATCAATGTAGTTTAGAACTATAGTCTCATATCCTACATATCTGAAAACTCTAGCCAGAGTATCTCCAAGAACTGTGTTTCTAAGTATGCCCATATGAATCGGCTTATTCGGGTTTGAGTTTGTATGCTCTATTATGATCCTTCTGTTTTTGTTCTCTATAGCCGGAATTCCATATTGGTGGCCTTTTTTTCGCACTTCTTCAATTACGTTAAAAAGATACTTATCGTTGAACTTAAAATTTATATAGCCGTTTTTGGCTTCAACTTCACTAAAGTCTAATTCTATTCTTGAGGAAATTTTTTCAGCTATGGCTGCTGGTTTTTCCTTAGAGGTCTTTGAAATGTCAAAGCAAACCCTGCTTGAAACGTCACCATATGCCTTTACAGTAGGCTCTGAAACTTCAGGCTTGACTTGCTCATAACCTAGTTCTTTTATATTCTTCCTCAGTTCTTCTTCTATTTTCTCTATAGCCCACAAAAAAGACAATTCTTATTTCATTGTTCCTGAAGGTCCTTTTAAAACATTTTTGGTTAATTTTTCGGAGGAAGATGAACTTGTTTTTGACTGAAATACTCAAGCTAAGACTTAAGTTTTAAGTGTGTTTTTGCCCAATCTTTTCGTCTACTTTCCATACTTTATAAAGTCTGTCAAATTCACTTCCAAATGCCTTTTTTAAGTACGGAAGATAGCTCACTATCTCTTCTTTGCTCATGTATTGAAACTGGTATTCTCCTTCGTATGGTGCCGGTTCCCCTTTTCGCTCTATGAACTCAATATGCATAAACTGTTCTCCTTTTTCAATGACTATTGGTTTTCTAAAGTTGCTTAAGTTCACTATTTCAAGCACAAGCCTTCCTATAAAGCCACTATGTACTTTCGCGGCGTTTAAAAAAGACAGCCCCATTCTTCCAAACTTGCTCTTTGCTGTTAAGTGTGCAACTATATTACTCGGTAGGAACACAATTTCATGAGAAATTACGTTTTGGTGTTCAAGATAATTCAACTCTATGGTCTTTTCTACCGTTAGGACGTAGGAATCTCCATCCAGTAATCGCTCATCGAAGGGATGAATCATCCTGTACTCTTTTATCAACTTCATTATTTCGCTTTTTCCAAGTATGCTCAAGCTACTTCAAGCGATTTCAGCCTACAAAAAATATAAAAACTTTTTTACTTAGCAAAGATGGCTTTTAACTTAACTAAAAAAGCGGGCCCGGTGGGATTTGAACCCACGATAACCAGCTCCGCAGGCTGGTGCCTTGATCCATACTAGGCCACGGGCCCACTACACTTTTCTTCTAGACTTTCGAGGAACTCCTCTAGCTTTATTCCATCTGAGACCTTTATTTTCTTTTTACTCTTTGTTACTTTAAGACCATAACGCCCAAAATCAACTACTAAAATTGTTCTTATGCCCTCTATTCTGTTTGGCACAGTTTCTTTTTGGTAAAGCACTTTCTTTGAGCTACTTTTTATTTGTACAAGTATCACTTTCTTTTTCTTTATACAAACTAAATCCACAGGACTAAAGCTTCCAGTTGACCTTACAACAAACCATCCCTTTTTCTCAAACAAGTCCCTAACTTTGTACTCTGACTTTGTTCCCTTGGCTTTCGGGTTCTTCATTGTAGCTTTCCTTCATTTATGATTTCTCTTAAACTCTTAGGTATTTTTCCAGTTGGCTTAAGTTTCCCAACGACAACTTCTAGTGCTGACTTTATTGAATAAAAGTCTGGACTGTAGGTAACGACATATGTACGTGGCCTTCGTACAAACACAACATCGTATGGGTCACCAACAGAAATTAACAAGCTCTTCTCATTTTGTCCAATTATCTCATCAATTTCTCTTCTTTCTTTCATTTTATTGAACAAATTCTGTGAAAAAATAACAACTGTAGCAGCCTTTCTTGTCTTTGTTGCTACCAGAGGGATGTTTTCTTCGTTTGTTAAGAAAACATTTGCTTTTTTAAATCCAAACTCTTCAATTAAACTAAGAATAAGTTCATAAACTTCTGCATCTGCGAAAACTAAAACTATAATGTTCTGAGCTAGTGGCTTAAGAGGTAGTAATCCATCATCAAATACTAACCCAACTGATTTTTTAGTTATTTTTTCAACTTCATCTCTGTGTTTTTTGCATCCAATTACCTGAAGAGTCGGTTTTCGAAAGTACCTCAAGTAGTTTGTCTTCTTCTTGATCACTTTACTAAAAGCTTTCTTTACTCTTTTAGCTAAGATGGAATTTTTCTTTGCCTCTTTTACAATAGCCTCTCTAAGCTTGTATAGTTTCTCAAACTTTCCATCAATCACTAAGATGTCGTTTCCCACTTCTACAGCTTCTATAGCTATATCTTCAAAGTCTTGTTTTTCTATGGTTCTACTTTCCAACAACTCTGCTACCAATAAACCTTGGTAGCTTAAACCGTTTGTCAAAATCTCTTTTACAATTTCTTTAGAAAGGAACGCCGGTACTCTCTTTTGTCTCTTACCTATTATCGTAGCACTTGACATCATGATCCCATCGACTTTGCTTAAAGTTATCCCTTTTAACATAGGTAGCTCATGTTTTATGTCTTCAATATCCATCTCAAGTTCATTGTTCTTGTTTTCTTTTGCCAAAAAATAACCCGGAAAGTATTTAGCAACACTAATTATGCCTCCATTTCTTAATCCTCGAATGTACTTAAAAACAAACTGTTCCACATTCTTAGGGTCATCCCAAAAATTTCTACTTCTACTTAGCTTACAGTTTCTTAGACTTGCAGGCTCAATTACTGGAGAAAAATTCATATTTATTCCTATAGCTCTAAGTTCAAGCGCAGTTATATAGGCAACAGTATACGCAAAATTTGTTAGTCCCGTTGCTCCAATGGCCATTGCGCTCGGAATTGGTGTAGCTTCCCGCGGTAAAGCAAAAATCTCTCCTCCTTCATGCTCTACGGCAAAAAATGGCGTAGTTTTTTTAGAACTTTGAACAATTCTTTCTAGTTCATCACATAGCTCCTTTCCAGCTTTCATGTTATTTATGTTAGAAAGTAAAAATCCCCCAGGTGCTATATCCTCTATTATTTTTTTCTCTCTATCTGTCAGGTTGTCAATGTTAATTTTAACTATGAACAACTCACTCACTTGTTGTTCTAAACTAAAGTCTTGTAAGTTTTTAATGCTCATCTCATAACTACTTTGTTAACACTACCAACATTTTTAAGTTTTTAAGTTTTTATACGCTCTAGTTGAGATTTTAGTTAAGTCGTATACTCTATTTTAAGTCCTATTCATAAAACTGTTAGGATGATTATTCTTGGCTCATGCTGAGAGTTTAATTTTTCATTGCCTTAATTAACTGTATCACTTTTTAGTTGAACATTTTCTTAGGATTGTAACTCTTTGGAGGCTTGTAAGTGTTTTGTTTCGTTAAATCTTGAGTACTCACAAGTAATAAGGTTAATTAATGGGTGCACTTAACACTAGAGTAGCATTGATTATAATCGGTTTCAAATCTTCTGCTGATACGTACGCAAAAAAGATTGCAGTATTCTATTCTAACCTTCTTCAAGCTCTAGGATTTCGCGTCTTTGTTCCACTTAAAGCAAAAAGAAAGCCTTTACTTCCTAGGGGCAGCATTTTAATCGATGATAACAATAATTCTTCTGTTTATGAACTACTAAAGAACGTGCTCGAAAAGTATGGGTTAACTGTTAAAAAAATCGAAGTCTCTTCTGAAAGCGGTTTAAGTAAAGTTTCATTTCCATTGGTTGGTATTTTGTCTGGATATGGCGTTAGTTTAAATTCTTTAATTAATCTATCTTTAACGTTAGACTCTCTCGGTTTTTATAAAAAAATTTTTTTAACAACAGACACTCTAAGGGAAAACTTGGCAAAAATAGATGTTCTAATAATTCCTGGAGGAGATCATACGAAGATTGCTGCAGAACTTGGAGAAGAAAACGCGAAACTTATCTATGATTTTGTGAAATCGGGAGGAACCTTAATTGGCATTTGCGCTGGCTCATTCTTACAGCTAAAACCAGATTCAAGTGAAATTTCGCCAAACGATGATACCTACATTCTTACTAGAAACATGCTAGGACAGATTAAGGCAAAAATATTTAACGACTCTTTAAAGAACAACTTCATAGGCTGGTCTTATAAAGTTTATCGCGACAATGGCTTAAGAACTTATCCAATAATGGGTCCAGTGTTATGCAATGCTAAAAAAACAAGTAGTTCTTTTCTAGTTGGATTACCAAAAAAATTTGAGCTCTGGCAAGAAGGCCCAATTGTTAGCGTTTCTGATGATTCTGAGGTGGTTATTAAGGGTGCTGTTCCTAAGAAAAATAAGAGGCTTGGAATAAAGTTAAAAGGCAACATTAAACTCTCAAACTTTGATTTACTGGTTTCAAAAACAATAGAACTTGGCAAATACGTGTTTGTCTCTGCTCACTTAGAAGATCCTCGTTTTCCCGCAGGTCAAATTTTGTTGGCAAATATCCTTTGGAACTCTCCAAAAAAAGTTTCCGAAGTTGGTCAAAACTCTTCAGAAAAGTTTTCCGAGTTTTCCCCCCAAGTTGCTCACAAAAAAATAGAAAACACGAGGTACCTTATTAACTCTATGCTCAATCTGAACAGAATACTCACAAATATGCTTCCATATGTTGAAGTAAATCTCCCAGAATATATGTCCTACGAGGTTTTAGATCTGTCCTCTTCTCTTAGAAGAGTAAGCTTGATCCTTAAGAAGTTAATCAAAATCGATCAAAAGATCATAGTAGAAGAGGAAAGACATAAAAAAATCATGGAGTCGATAAGAAGACTTGATCCTTCTCTTAGAGATAGTAGCGACGAATTTATTTTGGGCTTAATACATAAAGTAAGCAACGATAGGTCTCATTACATGAATTACAGCGAGAGAGCGATTTCGGCTTTAACGTTGCTTACTTCAAAACTTGAGAAAGAACTGTCTGAGGTTTTACTTAACTTTCTAAAGGAAGTTTCATACCTTGACTACGAAAAACTTAAACTTGCTATAACTGCTTCTTATGGAGGTTTTTGTTTAATGCTTCCTTGGTATGATAGTGTACCAAGAGTTAAGAAGGTTAGCGAACAAAGTTTTCCTGGCATTTTCCCTCCAGTCCTAAGTATTTACGGAGAAGCCAAAGAATTGCTAAATACTTCGAAGCTCATTAGAAATTTGTCAGTAGCCTAATTCTTAAAGTTAAGAGAAATACCTTGCTATAAGCGCTTATGGGAATTAAAACTCAGGATCTTGCTAAAGTAAAATTAGTTTATAGATTATAATGTAGTGTTTCCTTTGTAAGAAAACTTTTATAAATTTAGCCATAATCACATAAGTAGGAGTAAGTAAAAGATGTACGAGATTATCAGTTTCGAAGAAAGCCAAGCAGTATCCATAGCTAGACTCTTAAACATGGCTTATCCTTATGATTCTGTAACACCATGGTCGATAGTAAGAAGTACAGTTTTAGATCCAAACTTCGATCCTTCTTTAACCTTTGTTGCAATGGAGGATGGTATTCCAATCGGGTGCGCGATTGGAGCAACTAGAAGTAAAGAGCCAAAGGAGTTAATTAACAAAGAGCATGCGTGGCTGAAATTGTTCGCTATTGCTCCTGATCAATTGTATTCAGGCTTAGCTGACAGGCTTCTTTCGCAAGTTGAATCAGAGCTAAGAGAACGCGGTTACAAAGACATAAGGGCTACTGATTTTACAGGTTGGTACGTATTTCCGGGGATAAATGTTAGGTCTGAAGATGTTTTACAATTCCTCTTAAGAAAAGGTTATAGCAAAGTAGCAGAAACAACAGATTACATAATTGACCTTTCTGGCTTTTCCATTCCTTCTATAGTTAAGGAAGAGGAAGAAAGGCAAAGAAACGAAGGAATAATTTACAGGATACCTGACAAAAATGAAAAGGGAAGTGTTGCCAGCTGGGTACTTGACAAGAATGGTCCTATCTTGAGTTTTGAAACTATAATGAGCTTTAGACACGATCCCCCTGGTATAATAATAGCTGAGAAAGAAGGTAGCATAGTGGGGTTGGGGCTAATTAGTGCTTTAGAAACTAACTGGTTAGGCCCTATTATCGTTAGTGAAAACGACCAAAAAGTAGGAGAGGTTTTACTTTACAAGGCGGCTTGGGAGATGAAGTTACGAGGATTCGACAGAGTAGTAATTCCAAGAGCTTCTGAGTCTTCTCTTTATGCTCAAGTTCCCAACATAGTAAAAGTGAAGCAGTACTGGATTCTATCTAAAAACCTAGAACTTTAAGGATATTCTTTACTTTTTTATGACTTGATTTTTTAGAATAAATGCTTAAAAAGATGCTTTATTAGTAATTCTTTTTGCGAAGAGAGGGAAAGTCTTGATGAATTCAAACAACAATTCTCCAGATGAAAATGAGGACCAAAATTCCAAGAAGTCCTCCAATAAAAATTACATTTACTTAAGGGTGGCTGAGGCTCTTTCTACTGATGTTGGTAGAGGAATAGCACGAATTGATCCTCTTGTGGCCGAGCAACTTGACCTTAAAACCGGAGATGCAATAGAAATAGTTGGAAAGAAAAGAACCTTTGCGTTGGTATGGCCTGCGCACCCAAAGGATACTGGTAAAGGGCTTATAAGAATAGACGGCTATACTCGTGAAAATGCAGATGTTAGCATCGACGACAGAGTAAAAGTTAGAAAGGTCGTTGCAAAGTACGCCGAAACGCTAAGACTAGCCCCAACTGAGCCACTTAAAATTATGGGCGGTGATGAGTATGTAAAAAATCAACTGATCGGAAGAATCGTTTCTAAGCGTGACATTGTTCCAGTTAGAATAATGGGCAGAACTATAAACTTAATAGTAACAAGTTTCACTCCAGCAGCTGATGCTGTAATAATAAATGACTACACACACGTTACGATTAGCGAAAGACCTCAACCACCTCCCAAAGATATTGAAAGGGTTACTTATGAGGACATTGGGGGCTTAGATAGTGCTATACAAAAAATAAGGGAGATGGTCGAGCTTCCACTGAGGCATCCAGAACTTTTCGAACGATTGGGGATAGAAGCTCCAAAGGGCGTTCTCTTGCATGGTCCTCCTGGAACTGGTAAAACGTTACTAGCTAAGGCTGTTGCAAACGAGACGAATGCCAACTTCATAAGCATAAGTGGGCCAGAGATAATGAGCAAGTACTATGGAGAAAGTGAGCAAAGGCTAAGAGAAATATTTAAAGAAGCCCAAGAAAATGCACCAAGCATAATATTCATAGATGAAATTGATAGTATTGCTCCCAAAAGGGAAGAAGTAACTGGAGAAGTAGAAAAAAGAGTAGTTGCTCAACTTCTATCTTTAATGGACGGGCTTAAATCTAGAGGAAAAGTTGTGGTCATAGGTGCAACGAATAGAGTTAATGCTATAGACCCTGCATTAAGAAGACCTGGAAGGTTCGATAGAGAAATAGAAATAGGTGTTCCTGACAAAAAAGCCAGGTTAGAAATTCTTCAAATTCATACTAGAGGAATGCCTCTAGCGGAGGATGTTAATTTGAAACAATTGGCTGATTCAACTCATGGTTTTGTAGGAGCTGACCTAGCAGCTTTAGCAAAAGAAGCCGCATTAAGAGCTCTGAGGAGAGTACTTCCTAAAATTGACCTCGAAGCAGAAGAAATACCTGCTGAAATCCTTAACTCATTAAAAGTTACAATGCAGGACTTCCTTGATGCGTTAAAGGAGATAGAACCTTCAGCCATGAGAGAAGTAATGATAGAAACACCAAACGTTCATTGGGAAGACATTGGAGGCTTAGAGGATGTAAAGAGAGAACTAAACATGAGTATAGAGTGGCCTTTAAAGTATTCTGAGCTGTTTCAACAGCTTGGAATAAAACAGCCCAAAGGCATCCTCCTCGTAGGTCCTCCTGGAACTGGTAAAACTTTGCTTGCAAAAGCATTAGCTACAGAATCAGAAGCAAACTTCATATCAATAAAAGGCCCAGAACTGCTTTCAAAATGGGTTGGAGAAAGTGAGAAAGGAATAAGAGAGATATTTAGAAAAGCAAGGCAGGCAGCTCCATGCATTATCTTCTTTGATGAAATAGATGCGATAGCTCCTGTTAGGGGTTCTGGGTTTGGTGATTCAAACGTAACTGAGAGGATGATAAGTCAGCTTCTTACAGAAATGGATGGTCTTGAGGAACTAAAAGGAGTGGTTGTGGTTGCTGCCACAAATAGACCTGACATGGTAGATCCCGCTCTCCTTCGTCCTGGACGCTTTGATAAGATAATAAAATTAGGTTGGCCTAATTATGAAACTAGAGTTTCAATATTTGAAGTTCATCTAAGAGGTAAACCCATTGCTTCAGATGTTAACGTTCATAAACTAGCAGAACTTACTGAGGGATTTACAGGAGCCGACATTGCTTATGTTGTAAACGAAGCTGGACTTCTTGCGTTGAAAGAGTCATTGCATGAACTCAAAGCTCCTGAACAAATAGCTCAGTCGCATCCAAAGATAGAAATTTCTGAAAGACACTTCCTTGAAGCTATTGGTAAAGTAAGGGTACTGTCAAAAGAAGAACGTGCTGTGATAGAAGAAGCTATAGATAGATTTACTAGAACTACAAATAGAGCTGAGCTAAATGTGCTTCAGAAGCTAGTCAGTTAAAGGAATGGATGATGCATTAAACGCTTGGACAAGTCTACATACTCTTCCTAACAGCGCAATAAGAATTCTCCTACTTGCTGAATCGAAGTGTAAAATTTTTGGTAGCGTTAAGAAAAACACTTTAAAGTATCTATACGAGAAGCACTCAAGGGAAAATAAAAACTTTAAGGACTTCCTTAATCTTCTCTTTGAAAGTAAACTTGTAGCGTGGGAAAGCCGAAACAAAGAACTAATAAGGCTCACTTTTTCTGGATATGATCTATTGGCCCTAAGATCAATCAACAAGAAATTTAACATTACTTCTTTTGGGTCTAATATTGCAAGGGGAAAAGAGTCTGACCTTTATGTTGCAGAATGCTCTTCTGTTGGAAGTTGTGTAATAAAGTTTTATAGGATTGGAAGAACTAGCTTCAGAGACGTTAAAAGAAAGAGATCTTTCTCTAAACTAAGCTCAAGTTGGCTAATTCACTCTACGAAAGCTGCTACTTCAGAAGCAAGAGCTTATGAACTCCTAAAAAATTCAGAAGTTAACGTGCCAAAATTTTTTTGGCGAAATAGGCACGCATTGCTTCTAGAATACATTGAGGGCAAAAGGCTTTCAAGCTTGGAAGAACCTGAGCTTAATGCTGAGTTGTTTTATCAAATAATTTTACAAGTAAAGCACATGTTAAAGACAAAGTTTGTACACGTAGACCTAAATCCCTTTAACATCTTAGTCTCCAGTGATAGAAAAAAAGTTTACATAATAGACTTTCCTCAATGGGTTCCTCTTACTCACCCAAACTCCCTTTTTTATCTCTCAAGAGACTTGAACAATGTAGCTTCTTTTTTTGAGCAAAAAGGCATACGTCTAGATAGAGAAAAAGTTATAAATGAAACCTTGAATCTTGCTAAGCAACTAATTGAAAGTGAATGATTCAAAAAAGTACATAATCGTAGGTCTAGATCCTGGAACAAACTTCGGCATAGCCGCTATCACCTTCACTGGAGAAATAGTTTATTGCAAAAGTGCCAAAAATTTACCAATAGAGGAAATATTAAAAGAGATAGCAAGTCTTGGGGTCCCCGCAATTGTATGTACTGACAAAACAACAATACCTGAACTAGTTAAGGACGTAGCAAGTACATTGAATGTGCCAATCTTTTCTCCTGAGAAGGACTTCTCCTTTGAAGAGAAGAGTGCCGTTGTTAAAAGTTTTGAGAGCCTTTCAGGCTATAGTACACAGTTTGATGAACATCAAATTGTTGCACTATTTGCAGCAATTAAAGCATACAAGCACTTTAAAAATGATTTTAAACTTATTGACTCTTTACTTGACAAGCTCATAATGGAGCTCAACTTTAATTTCAGAAATTCAATCAAACTTGACCTCTTCAACGGTATACCCCCCAAGAGATCGTTGTACAATCACATCAGACACCTGCTTAAAGGTTATATTACAGAAAGCTACCCAAAAGACAGTGGTGTTTTTTCAAAACAGGTTAGTTCATTAAACGAAGAGCTTTCTAGGCTGAGAAAAAGAGTTAAGTTACTAGAGTCTTTGATAAGTAAAGCTTCAGGTGAAAAAAGCAATAAAAAGCCCATAAAAGTTAGTGAGACAACGTTCAAGTTTATTTACAGTAACGACAAAAAAGAGGATGAAATAGATGCTTCAAAACTTTTTGGTGGGAAACAAAACTACTTTAAGGTACTTATTTTAGAAAAAGCCTCAGCGAAAAATGTAAAAATGTTGCTTAGTTCTGTTAGTGAAATCAAGAAAAATAACCTAGTTGTATATATGAGAAAAATTGAAGGTGATCCTTCGAAGATAGCAAAGATTTTAAACAAGTTTGGAGTTAAGTATGCACTCTTAAACGACTATGAAGAAGAGCTTTCTGAAGTTTTTTCTGAAAATGGTGTTTTTCTTTTTCCAAGCACAAACGTAGCTCTTGTTGAAGAAAATGGCTCATACTACTTAAGTAAAAGTAAGCTTTTGGAATTGCAAAACAATTTTCTTAGGAGCTGAGAAAAGTAAACTCGAGGTAGTTGACAATCTAACCTGTAAATTTTATGTAATATAGGTCTTTATTTTTTATCTTAAATTTTAAAACTTAAGTTCCATGTTGCTCTAGTCCTACTTTTTCTGCTAGTGCTACGTAAAGTATGTTGTTTCCGCGAATGATGACTTTTCCAAGGTTCCTCATTGTCTTATTCCTCTCATACTCTATAGTGTTTAAGATTATTAAGTTCATCTGAAGGTCGAACTTATCTAAAATACCAACATAGCTTAGGTCATTCTTTAACTTGACGTAAATTTGTTTGTTCAGAAAGCTCTTTAGAGCATAGAGTGGTTTTTTGTTCTCTAGTAGGACTTTTCCTCCTTGGTTGCTCACGTCCATTTCTCCTTCTGCAAGTACTTTAAGCTATAAATAGGGAATATAAACCCTTCTATGCTTCAAGCATAAGAATAAATAGTATACAGCTTCCTTTTAATGTATGACTACTACTGAGAATAGCTAAATCTACTTAAATACGTGAGAGTGCGCCAACTCATTGTCCAAGAGTCCTTTAAGTTAAGAAAAAGTTATATTTAGCTTTTAGTAACCAGAAAGATATGCCAGCAAAACTTAGTCCTATGGATGCCCTTGACTACTTACCACAACCTCTTATAATAATTACAGCAGGAGACTTTGAAAACAGTAAACAAAGAGGAGGCATGACTGCAGCATGGGTTAGCAGAGTCTCGTGGAACCCACCCTTAGTAATGGTTTCAATAGCACCTTCAAGGTATACTTTAGAGTTAGTAGAGGCATACAAAGAATTTGCAGTTAACATAGTAGGCGAAAGGTTAGAAGAAGTTGCCTATGGCATATTTGGTTCAAAATCTGGTAAATATATAGATAAATTTTCAGAAAGCAAAGTAAAGACAAAGAAAGGTGAGAAAATTAAAGCTCCAGTATTAGAAGATGCTATCGTAGTTCTAGAATGCAAACTAACAAAAACTTGTGAAGCTGGAGACCATATTCTAGTTATAGGAGAAGTTGTAAGTGCTACTAAATTCAACAACGAAGATCCAATTGTTTTTGTTTACGGAAACTCAGCCAAAATAAAACGTTAGGGGTTTTATATTAAACCTACACTTTTTATTAAAAGCACTATGAGTAACAGTTTCAAAATAGGTAGAATGCTTTGTGTGGCGAATCTTTTCTAGCTAGCATAAGTTATAAAACAAGTTATTTCATTATTCACTATACAACCTTATTTAAGTTTTTATTAATTCTACTCGTTACAAAATCTAACTTATCTTATTATTTAAGATATACCCTAAAATTGTATCAACATCCCAAACCTCTAATTCTTTAGGTTGTCTAGGAAGTGTACTTGCATCTGGTACAATAAGTATTTTTCTGCAGCTATATTTTTCAAATTTTTCTTCAATTCTCCTTAGCTCTTTATCTGCCAGTTCCTTCTTCCATTTAATTTCAGCAATAGCTTTTAATTTCTTAAAATCTGTCAACGCAACATCAATTTCATAGTCCTTTTCTACGATTTTTTCAGCCCAAAACCCCATAATTTTTGAAAGCAACTTTGTCATAAATTGTTCAACGTAGCGTGGTATTTTTTCTTCTAGTACTCTTCTTGCTTGCAAAGGTTGAATTTCTCTTTCGCTTATTCCATACTTTACGTCAAGGTAATAATAGTAATCAGTAACGGGTGACAAATGCTTGTAGTAGTACTTATTTTTTCCATAAATTTTTTCCTTCTCGATTAACCCTATGTTTTCTAATATCTTTAAATAAGGCTGCACCAAACTTGGATCTTCCGCAGGTATCAACTTAAGCGAGTATAAGTATGAAGCTATCTCTGTTGATATTTGTTTACCATCTGCAATAGCCTTTAGTATTGCATCATAGGTACGAGAATAAGTTCGCTCTTCTTCTGAAAAAATCTCTCCGATAAGAGAAGGCACTGTAAGTCTTACAGTATTTGGTAATGCCTCAAAGATATCTTCAGATTTTTCCAGTATGGGGAAAAGCCAAGGCTCTCTAAGAAATGTTGCGTATTCGATAAGTTTTTTTGGATGTCTAATATGTTCGTGCAAATTTTTTAAAATGTCTCTCTCATCTATAAGCCCCATCTTAAACTCAGAGAATAGTCCAAGCAATGGCGAACTTCTCCCCAAAATTTCTTTTGTAAGCCAAAGAGTTGAAACTACCGCTACCAACTGTCCTTTTACACCTAAGTTATGAAGTGCATCAAGAAACTCTTCAGGTAGGCGTTGTATCTCATCAACAACTATAGTCTCTCCATGCTCTAAGCTCTGAAGAACCTCCCTACTAAAGGATTCATAGCTTATTCGTTCGTTGTTTACAAAAATGTTTCTGCTTCTTCCAACGAAGTAGTACTTGTCCCATTTTGTATAGTTTCTTACGAAGTAGCTTTTGCCTACCTTCCTTCTCCCGTAAACTATTACCCATCTACCAGTGTTTTTCCATCTTTCAATATCACTGTATCTAATTATACTAATCATGGTTATACTAACCATAATTATCTTAATAAACTTTATGGATTTTTAATATTTAAAACGTATCTTAATTGCATACTTTACAGCCCAGTTATTAGTTGTGTTTTCCTCTTCGAAGGTTTATGTAGCTCGATTTCTGCAACATCAATTTCTCAGACACAAGACTCACTATGTAGCAAACGTCCTAAAGTACTTTGCTTATTTTTCATACTCTTGAACTCTAAACTAAAGTTTCTGCACAGCTTCCAAATCCATCTTTTCTGCTAGTGCTACGTAAAGTATGTTGTTTCCGCGAATGATAACTTTACCCAAGTTTCTTACCGTCTTAGTGCCCTCGTATTCTATAGTGTCTGAAATTATTAGGTTCATCTGTGAATCCATTTTGTCAAGTCTACCCACATAGCTTAAATTGCTCTTCAGCTTAACGTAAACCTGCTTATTTAAGAAGCTTTTTAGCGCTTGAACCGGGTTTTTGTTCTCCAAAGGCTTCTCCCCCTCTTTTCTTTGTCTAAGCCAATTCCTTTTACGGTACTGCTTATAAAAATAAAGGAATAAAACTCTTTCTAAGTTCAGAACTTTTTTAAATTTCAACAGCTTTGGCAGTTTATGAATAAAAAAGAATTTTTCAGAAATTTTGCTTGAGTACTAGTTCAGTATTGAACAGAAAGAAAAAGGCCTCTAGACACTACAGAAACCATTAGAAAGAAGAGCATTTACTATGAAAAGTCAATAAACTAGCTAATTCTTTCACTTTTAAAGCAAAAGGAAATTTTTTTATATGCCGAAAGTTGCCTCAGAGCGAAGAGAAATGTCAAGCAAACAAGATTCACTTATTTTGTGGTTCAAGGACATCTCAAAAGAAGACGTACCAATAGTTGGAGGCAAGAGCGCAAGCTTAGGAGAAATGACTAACAAAACAAGCGTTCCAATACCAGCAGGCTTCTGCACAACAGCAAAAGCTTACAGAGTATTTATAAAGGAAAACCAACTCGATGCGAAAATTGCGCAAGTTCTTTCTAGACTTAAAGACCCTAATGATACTGAAACGCTAAGGCAAGTTGGTCAGGAAATTAGGAATCTAATAATGCAGGCTAGTTTGCCAAAGCAACTAGAAGACGAAATCAGAAAAGCTTACCATGAACTAGAACTAACAATAGGACAAGAAAATCCATTCGTAGCAGTAAGGTCTTCTGCAACGGCTGAGGACTTACCAGATGCTTCCTTTGCGGGTCAACAGGATACTTACTTAAACGTTAAAGGAGCCGACGAAGTAATCTATAACATTAAGAAATGCTACGCAAGCTTGTTTACGGATAGAGCAATCTTCTACAGAGTTCAGAAAGGCTTTGATCATATGAAAGTTGCACTATCTGCAGTAGTTCAGCTCATGGTTTATTCAAAGTGCTCTGGAGTAATGTTTACTTTAGATGTTTCAAACGGAGACCGCTCGGTAGTATTAATTGAAGGAAGTTGGGGTCTAGGTGAATACATAGTTCAAGGAAAGGTAACGCCTGACGAATACTACGTTAAGAAAGAAAACTTAGAGATAGTAAAGAAGAACATTCCACCAAAGAAAGTAATGTTGGTGAGGAATCCTCAAGGAGGCGTTGTAGAAAAAGAAGTTCCACCTGAGCTTCAAAATGCTCAAGTACTAACTGACGAACAAGTTAAAGAGCTTGCGAGATACGGCATTGCAATTGAGAAGCACTATGGAAGACCAATGGATATAGAGTGGGCTGTTGACGAAAGAGATAATAAGTTATACATATTACAGGCAAGACCAGAAACTGTTTGGGCCTTCAAGGAAGAGCAAAAACCAGCTGAAGAAGTTAAAGTTACAAAGGAAAGAGAAGTTCTTGTTCAGGGTTTACCAGCATCTCCAGGATTAGCAGTTGGAAAAGCGCATATCATAATGGATGTATCTAAGTTGAATGAGTTTCAGGCCGGAGAGATATTAATTACTGAGATGACGGCGCCAGAGTGGGTCCCTGCCATGAGAAAGGCGGCAGCAATCGTTACTAATTCGGGAGGTATGACGAGTCATGCAGCTATAGTTAGTCGTGAGCTTGGTATACCATGTATCGTTGGTACCGCTTCAAGAGGAAAACCTGCAACCGAAGCGATTCCAAATGGAGAAACAATAACTGTTGATGCAAAACTCGGCATTGTGTATCGTGGAGCTTTAGAAGAAGCCGTAAAGAAGCCAGAAGAAAAAGCTGCAGTAGCAGTTGCTGTAGCAGCAGAGTCTCATCCAATAACTGGAACGAAGATATATGTAAACTTGGGAGAACCAGAATTAGCAGAGAAAGTTTCTCAACTTCCAGTAGATGGAGTTGGATTAATGAGAGAAGAATTCATATGGGCTTCAGAAATTGGAGAACATCCAAACTACTTAATAGAAATTGGCCAAGCTCAAAAAGTTGTTGACAAGTTAGCAGAAGGCATAAGGAAAGTTTGTGCCGCATTCTATCCAAGACCAGTTGTTCTAAGGTTCGTAGACTTTAAGTCCAGTGAATACAGAGACCTAAAGGGTGGTGATAAGTATGAACCAGTAGAACCTAGTGCTTTACTAGGATGGAGAGGTGCTTCAAGATACTATGATCCAAAATACGTAGAAGCATTCAAGCTTGAGATAAAAGCAGTGAAGAAAGTTAGAGAAGAATTTGGACTTAAGAACCTTTGGGTCATGATACCATTCGTTAGAACAATAGAAGAGCTTAAGAAAGTTGTTCAGATCATGGAGGCAGAAGGTTTGAAGAGAGGTCCAGACTTCAAACTTTGGTTAATGGCCGAAATACCTTCAAACGTGTTCTTAGCAGACAAGTTTAGCGATTATTGTGATGGCTTCAGCATAGGTTCTAATGATTTAACAATGCTAATACTTGGTGCAGATAGAGACAATCAAACCATAGCGCATATATTTGATGAAAGAGATCTTGCAGTAAAAAGAGCAATTAGATATCTAATTAAAGTCGCGCACTCTAAAGGAAAGACAGTGAGCATCTGTGGTCAGGCTCCATCAGTATATCCAGACTTTACAGAGTTCTTAGTGAGAAGTGGAATAGATAGCGTTTCAGTCAATCCAGATGCAGCTGTATATACAAGAAAGCTTGTTGCTTCAATAGAACAGAGAATAACTGTAGAGAAATTAACCGGAAGAGGACTAAGAGAAGATCCTGACTTAGAACTTCCAGATCCAGAATAAGTTTTCTAGGCTTTTTTCTTTTGGTTTTTATTTCAAACACCAATTCACTATAGAAAAATCATAGTAATTGTTTTTAGCAGTATTTATTGGTAATGCTTTTGGAATAATAGTTCTTCTAACGGCCAATTCTTAACAAAAAAGACTTTTTTAAACTAAATATTTTAGTAGAAATGAAGACAAGCTGTTCTAAACTCTAGAACAGAAGAAATATTTTAAAAATTAAAAAAGATGTAAACTAGTTAATGAAATTAAGCCATTTGTTGTTAAAGAAGTTTATATTCTTCCAAAGATAAAGAGAGAAAAGAAGGTTAGTTTAGGAGAAGTAAGTAGTAGTTCAGTTAATGTTCTTGCTAAGAAAGAAGAAGGAAAAAAAGAAACTTACTACATGCAAGAGTCTAGGCTGGGATGAGTCCTTAGAAAAATTCACTTCCTACAAAGTACGGCAGGATGTCATGCAAGATGAATTGATAGAATCGTTAAGTGAGCCAAGACATAAGGTCTATAACATTGATGGTTATAAGCTTAGGCTAGTTAACTACAGGCTTGTCCCTGAAAAGGTCAGAACAAAAGTGATAGAAAATGGGAAGGTAGTTGAGCATGAAGTTTTGAAGGAAAAAATCGAAGATGGTACAATAATCGTAGATAAGCGCTCTAGACTCTATAAGTTCCCATTGGAGAAGATAGAATTTCTTAAGGAGGACTTTCCTGAACTGTTTAGGTAGTTAGTTGCGTAAGGTAAACGTTATAATAAAAATAAGCGTTGCACCATAAAAGTTTGATACCTTCAAGACCTTGAGGTAAAAAAGAAGTCAATAGAAGCGAAGACCAGTGAGTTTAAAAAATTTTGTTAACAGCTACAAAGAAGCCCTACTTGACTACTAACTCTTTAACGAGTACAGGTAAAGCTTTAGTGCTTTGCTCAATCGAAGTGCGACTCAATACTTAACACCTCTTAACTAAGTCTTTATTAAAGAAACATGCCTATGGACAAATGTCCAGTATGCATAAAATATGATCCAGAGCGTTGATATGGCAAACACCATGAGGAATTTTAAACTTAAAGCAAAACTCATAACTGCCCAAATGTTAACTACTAAATAAACAAAAAGATTCAGCAGAAAGGAACGTCTCTGCCACTCGTATTGCTCACTAGTGCGTATAGCTTCTAAAGCGGCATACCCTCTGTTATTTAAAGTGTATCGACCAGTTGAATCCGTTACAACTAGACTTCTCATTTTCTTAAGGTGAAAATCTAAAGCACCATTATTTTCTACATTAGTTTCTCTCTTAAGTTCGCTAAAGTTAAGCGGGCGTTTTGCTAATATCTTTAATATTTTTATCCTTAAAGGATGTGAAATGGCCTCAAATACTTCGCTATCTTCTAAACCTAGAGAAGACTTTTCTTCAGTCATACTCTCATTCTCAGTACTATTCCCTATACTGTTTTGTATTTATTTCTACTGTACTTGACTACAAAGTCAAGAAGTTTAAACTTAAGGTCAA
>JAAOZO010000133.1 GCA_011605715.1 Nitrososphaerota archaeon
CACGAAGAAAGTGGTTTATACTTTGCAGCCCATGACCCAAAAGCGTATTACAAACGTTTTGTCTTTGAACCTGACACTTACTCGGGCACTCTCGTTGAACATTTGCCCAGCTCCTCCTTCATGCTAATAAATTTCCCAGAGGGCATGAGCACAGTACAACAAGCTTACGAAATGCCTTACGATGCAGTCGTAGGAATCTTTAAAGGAGACTGGTATGATGCGGCGCAGTTGTATAGAAGTTGGGTACTGGAAAATGCAGAATGGTGTAAACAAGGAAGCTTAAGGAAACGTGATGTTTCTGAGAGCTTTATGAAAGTGGCGATTTGGTTACTTCCAGGTCCTGATACAAATGGAGATCCAGAAAAAGTTGTGCCTCAAGTATTAAAGTTTAAAGAGTTCTTTAGAGTACCTATAGCTCTTCATTGGTACAATTGGCACAATATACCCTTTGACACAGATTATCCGGAGTATTTTCCAGCTAAAGAAGGTTTTAAAGAAGCTGTAAGAAGATTACAAAAAGAATGTGTAAAAGTTATGCCTTACATCAATGGTAGAATATTTGATATAAATTGTAAAACTTGGCGTGTGGATGATGCAGAAAAGTACTGTGCAAAGGAAAGTGCTCCACGAATTAATGCCCCCACTCTTCAAAAATATGTAGAAGTTTATGGTTCTGGACAAAAAATGATTGTTATGTGTCCTTACACTGAGTATTGGCAAAACAAAATCACTCAAATAGTAACAAAATTGGTAGAAGAATTTGGAGTTGACGGTGTCTATATAGACCAGATAGCGGCTGCCGACGCTAAACTATGCTTTGATAGAATGCATGGCCATTCCTTAGGTGGCGGATACTATTGGGCTGAAGGCTACCAAAAACTTTTGAAAAGAGCACGAAGCAATGCAAAAGCTAGTAAATATGATGCGTTTCTTACTAGTGAGTGTAATGCTGAATGCTTCATCAATTATCTCGATGGTTTACTAACTTGGCACAGCTTTCAAGGCAACTTGGTTCCAATATTTCCAGCAGTTTACGGAGGGTGGGTTCTTACTTTTGGCAGAACTTTTTATAAGGAAGACCTAGAGAATCCTATTTCTTTTGCTGCAAAAGTGGGGCAAATGTTTATCTTTGGCGCTCAACTTGGTTGGTTTAGTCTTTATGAACTTACTGAAGAGAAATATCAACAAGAAGCAGAATACCTTAAAAAGCTTGCTAAGTATCGTGAGCTTGGACTAAAATTTTTTGAGTCTAGAATGATGCGTCCTCCAAAGTCTAATACACCAGTTCCAGAAGTTACTCTTCTTTGGAAATTTATTGGAAGCTCAGTTAAGACTACTATTCCCCTAGTGATGTCTTCGATTTGGAAGGCAGACGATGGCACACTTGGAATCTTTATTACTAATATATCTTCAACTCCTCAGCCTGTTGCTTACAATATAAATCTTGAAGACTACGGATTTTCTAAAGGAAGAAAGTATGTTGTTAGCAAAGTTACAGAAGAAGGTGTTCAAAAGTTGTACGAAACTGAATCGATAAGCCTAAACTTAGAAGAGCTTTTACCAGAAAGAAGCGTAGTATTGATACAAGTGGAAGAAGCTTAAGTAAAAATTACATTGCTTAGTTAATGTGAAAAGGAAGAATGGAAAGAAGATAAAACGAACAAATAAGTTATTTCATTCTTAATCTTAAAGTTGTAACTGATATTACCTTTGCATGCAAGATCAACTCTTTCTTCTAAAGAAAGTTTCTTACTAGATAAAGCTGAATCAAGTTTGTTTATGATCGCATTTATTGTTACTTGTTTTTAAAGTTGATTTAACGCATGAATATGGTTACATTTTAAGTTGACCTAATATTTCTCATTAACTTTTTAATTATATGTATCTATTACAACAATCCAAATTAATTTTTTGTTTGTTCTAAGGTTCTTTTTATCTAGCCTTACGTAAAATGAATTTCCTCTAAGATATAATTGGCTCAAATTACTTCTTAAAATATATCATGAGGTTAGTGCCTGTCTAAATTCTCAAAAAAGTCTACTTTATGAAAAGAAAATTTTGCTGTTTTATTTTATTTTTTCAACTAAAAGAGGAAACTTCTATTTTTGGCTCGATTTCTTCGTTTTAAACCCTATTTTTGAAAAAGCTTTGCTTTAGCTTAATTCTAAGGGAAACAGATAATTTTAAATAACTCTAGTTAAGAGTAAGGTAGCAGAAAGGTGAAATAGTAAAGATGAGCGCATCACAACAGAAACCACACATGAACTTAGTTGTCTGTGGGCACGTAGACCATGGGAAGAGTACTACTACAGGCCATCTGTTATATCTAAAGGGTTTAGTCGATCCAAGGAAGCTAGACGAGCTTGCTAAAGAGTCTGCGAAGACGGGACTTGGCGAAACTTTCAAATACGCGTGGATATTAGACTCGGTTAAAGAAGAAAGAGAAAGAGGAGTTACGATAGATGCAGCCTATGTCAAATTCATGACAGATAAGTATTACTATACCATCATAGATGCACCCGGCCATAGAGACTTCATAAAGAATATGATAACTGGAGCAAGCCAAGCAGACGTTGCACTTTTAGTAGTGTCTGCAAAGAAGGGTGAGTTTGAGACTGGAATAAGCCCAGAAGGTCAAACTACAGAGCATGCATTCCTTCTCTTTACTCTAGGTATAAGACAAATCGTAGTTGCAATAAACAAGATGGATGATCCTTCAGTTAACTGGAGCAAAGATAGATTCGAAGAAGTGAAGAATGAAATATCTAGGTTGCTAACTAAGATTGGCTTCGACTTAAAGAGACATAAGATCATATTTGTTCCAATCAGCGGTTGGTTAGGAGATAACTTAGTAGAGAAGTCAAAGAATATGCCGTGGTATGATGGGCCAACTTTGGTTCAGGCGTTGGATCAGTTTGCTCCACCTCCAAAGCTAGTTGACAAGCCTCTAAGAATTCCAATTCAGCAAGTCTTCAGTAAAACTGGTGTTGGTACAGTTCCAGTTGGAAGAGTTGAGAGCGGTATACTAAAGGTTGATGACAAGGTAATAATAATGCCGTCGGGAAAGGTTGGAGAAGTAAAAAGCATAGAAATGCATCACGAACGATTAGAAAAAGCAGAACCTGGAGATAACATAGGAATGAACATAAAGGGTGTGGCAAAGAACGAAATCAGGAGAGGTGAAGTTATAGGTCATGTTGACACTCCTCCGACTGTAGCGAAGGAGTTCATTGGTCAAATAATAGTTATCCGACATCCAACAGCAATAGCTGCGGGCTACACTCCTGTTTTGCACGTTCACACTGAGCAGGTAGCTTGTGAATTTGCAGAACTTCTAAAGAAGATTGACCCAAGAACAGGTGCTGTCATTGAAGACAAACCATCATACTTAAAGACTGGTGACGCAGCACTAGTAAGATTTAGGCCAATAAGGCCAATCGCGATCGAAGTCTTCTCTGACATTCCACCGCTAGGAAGATTCGCAATAAGAGATATGGGAATGACAATCGCAGCAGGCGTAGTAAAAGAAATTACTCAGAAGGCCTAAAACTTTCAGCTATCCTTTTATTTTTCAACTCTAAAATTTTTTAACTCGGTTCTAAGTTTTTGACTTAGTATGGGCTTTAGTTCTTGAAGTGTTTAGAATTTTTTTGTAGTTCAATTCAGTTAATGTTTTGCGACGACATTTATGTCTGCTTACTTAAATTTCTTCTAGGGTTACGTGGAGAAAAGAAGTTAAGTCTACAGGGCTAAAACGTGTTCTTAAAAAGATGTTAAAAGATATACTCAACTTTCATGATGCTTTTTACATTTAGAAAACTAATTTAGAAGTCTTTATTTTCTTGGCTACCTTCATAAACTCAAGAACTTTTCTTGAATTCTTTTCATCGCACAAGATTGGCTCCAAAACTAAATAAACTTCTGACGCTCCATCCTTGAAAGCATTGATAACCCATTTTTTAACATCTTCAGTTGTCATTCCCACAAGCTCAAAAGAGGGAAGTCTCCATGAGAAAGGTATCTCTCCTAGTTTTTCTCTTACAATACTAGCTGTTAGCCTTCTAGTTTTTGAACTTATTGAAGGATCAAAGTGCGACACTCTTGCCTTTTTCAAGCAGTCTAGGTGTTCTGGTGTTAGGTTTTCACAATGTAAGCTTCTTTTTCCACTTGTTAATCTTGAGTAATAAATTTCCCAGTATGGTAGAACAAATTCTTCCCATAAAATTGGGTTTAGATAACTTGCCATATCATCACATAGTCCAGTACTTGTTGGATTAACCTTGGGCTCTCCATTAATTTCTCTAAGAAAATAAACAAACTCTACAATGCTTTCTGTAAGAAGTTCTAGGTATTCTCTTACTCTATTTGGATTTTTCTTCAGGTCTAGAAAGAAACCACTTCCTCTCAGTAGGATTGCTGAAGTTAAAGGTCCTTCCCATCCAAATCCTTCAAACCTAGCTTCTTCTCCAAATTCCCTCTTAAGATACTCATATATCATATAGTAATGCTTGAAAAGTTTATTCTCTCTAAAGTTTACACCTCTCTTTAAGGATTCAATAGCTTCTTCTATACTTTTATATAGAGCTTTTGGAACTGGTTCTCCATTTTCAGGAAAATCTATGTCGGCTCCTAGGCATGCTAAATGTCCATACGAGAAGTGCGCAGGACTTACATGAGGTAAAGAGATTTCTGGGCCAAAGATCTCTCTAATTTTCTTTCTTCCTTCTCTATAAGCATAAGCGCAAGACTTTGGATCAAGAAAGAAATCGCGTATTTTTGTTCCAGAGAGGAATGGAAGTGTTGTTTCTTCATATACACTTACATAAAAGTTAAAGAAATTGTCATGCATTTTACTTCTCTTAGAGTTTACTGAAAAATAAAAACTTTTAATGAAGAAGAAATTTAAATAGACAGTAACCTTAGAAAAGAAGGTTATTTTTATACGAAGTAAACTAATTTAAAGAGAAGAGGGCTTTGAATTATGCAAACAAACTCAGGGCTGGTACTCAACGTAAAAAGTTATTTTTTATAATTTTCAACTTTTCGAATATTTGAAAAATTAGAAAAGCTTATAAAGTACCTTTACGAAATAAATTTTTGGTTAAAGTAAAAAATGAGTGAGCTAAAAGACGCTAAGCTTTATGGTGGAATAGGCTCCATACTTTCTTCTTTTGGGAGTTTTGTTCCTTTTATAGGTTCTTTGCTTTCAATCGCCGGCTTCGTCCTCGAAATTCTAGCGGTAAACAAAATTTCGCATGTAGTAAACGATAAAGATATTTTCAAGAACTATGTTGCTGCACTTATTGTAGGCGTAGTTGGAGTAGTAGTTGCTGTGATTTTTGGTTTTATCGTAGCTTTTCTTTTAAGTATTCCTATTCCAGAAAGAGTCTTTACGGGTGGTATGCTTTTAGAAAGAGGTCTCAATCTTCCTCTTGTTGGTGCAGCAGTACTTGTGCTAATTGTCATATGGATAACCTTAGTTATAGCTATGAGTTTTATGAAGAAAAGCTTTGAATCTATCGCAGTAAAGTTGAATGTGCCAATGTTCAAAACAGTAGCAACGCTTTATTGGATTGGCGCCTTGGCAACAATCGTAGTTGTTGGTCTTTTGATTTTATTCGTAGGAAACGTACTAAAGATAGTTGCATACTTCAGCATTCCTGAAGAGGTACGGCCATTGCCACCACCTCCTCCGCCACCCCCTCCAAAAAGCTAAAACGTTAATACCATTTTTAGTAAAAGGTTTAACCTTTTTAAATGTACGTTTTTTGCTGAATTGCTTTAACTAAAGTAAGTCTTACATCTCGTAGCTCTTCTTAGAAAATGCTTAAGACTGGAAGTCAACTTTATCCTTCGTTTAATGTCTTGCTTCTCGAGCCAAAAGTTTTTATATTCTAGTTAATGTAGTTAATTTATGGAAAAGACGAAGAAGGGAATCCCGAGAAGTAAGCTCGTTGGAATGAGCATTTACAATCCCGATGGTTCCTTTGTTGGAACAGTTAAGGACCTCTCAGTTGTACTTGGTACTGGAGAAATGGGTGTCATAGTTACAACTAAGTACCAAACTGAAATTGAAATTCCATGGTCGAACGTTGGTGCTGCTGAAGATATCGTAATTCTTAAAGAAACCGTTAAAGTAGAGCCGCCCCCAACCCCCGTTGTACCTGAAGTCGTACCCTCCTCTACCGCAGCGCCTGTAACTGAAGAGAAGAAAGGAATACTCTCATCTGTTAAAGGGTTAATTCCAAAGCAAGAGAAAAAGATCTGTCCCACTTGTGGAAAGCCCGCAACTTACATAAAGGAATACGACAGATGGTACTGCTACAACTGCCAAAAATACATCGATTAAAGAGCTTTTTCAAAAGGTACGAAGTAGTGGAGCTTTTTTAGCTTTATTTGTTAATTTTTTGAGGGTTTTAAAGTAAACTTACTCTGCTTTAGGAAAGAAGAATTCATTGTGTATTTAAACTAACAAGAAAACCTAGAGTTTTTACTCTATGGTGAATTACGGTAAATTTGAGTACGCACACGTTGTATAAGTCTACGAAACTAGAATTTCATCCGCAGGTGGCATGAAAGGAAATATTTATTCTCAAGTCTCACATTTAAAGCAATTTTTGATCACTAATCTTAAGCTATTTTTTTCTTGCTGCAACTATTTTTATTACATCTCTGTCTCTCAGCACGTAGCTTTCTGGTAGTCTTAGACCAGTTCTAACATCAACAGCATATATAAAATGTTTTGCGAGATCGCTATGAACTTTTTCAGCTAGGTCACGAGCTGTAGAATTTGGAGGCATAAGATAAGCATCTGGGAGTACGTTACCGTGGCTATCTGAAAGCTTCTTCTCGTCTAGAACAGGATAAACAACGTTCATGCGTAAGAGCTTAAAGACTGCAAAGTTTATAGCAAACTGTACTCCTGTTCTTAGCCACTTTCCAAAGACTCTATCTGAAACATAAGAAAGTGCTCTTTTTTGTTTTTCGTTTAATCTTTGTTCGTCTACGATCTTGAAGGTTTCTTCTCCAGGCACATACTTTATCATGCCTGCTTTTTCAGCTCTCCTTAAGGCTAGTTCTGCGTCAGCAGAGCATGGAATGACAAACCTTTCTCCAAACTCTTTTGTTAGTTTTTCATAGTTTTCACTTGCTGAAGGTAAATCCATCTTGTTTGCAACTATGAGGGTTGGTTTTGCCCTCTGCCTAAGTGCAAAAGAAAAATGCTCTAAGTCTTCCTCTTTCCATTCCGAGAATTTCTTTCCTTCAAGATTACTTAGCCTTAAAGCTTCTAGTATGATGCTTGGTTCTATTCCTGCGCCAGAGAATATAAACCCTAGAGCAGTAGGAAGGTCCCATTTTCTCGACTCCATCAACCGCTCGATACGCTTTCTTCTTTCTTCTATGAATCTCTTAAACCACATAACTAATTCTTTCTCAACTTGGTAGTAATCTTTTACTGGATCGCCTTTTCCAGGTTCAACTATCTTTCCTTCTTCGTCAATACTACCTGAAGCATCCACGACGTGCAGTAGAACGTCGGAGCTCATTGCAACCTTAAGGAACTGGTTTCCAAGTCCTCTTCCTAAATGAGCACCTTCAATTAATCCTGGCAGGTCTATGATTTCAACTGGTATAAATCTCCATCCTTCCACACAAACAGAATTTCTTGGGTTGTCTTTAACTTTGAACTCTTTGCATACACAAAGTGTTTGAACATATGCTCTTCCATGGTTGGGTACCTTTGTTGTAAATGGGTAGGTCGAGATTTTTGCGTTTAGAAGTGTTGCAGCATTGAAAAAAGTTGTCTTTCCAACGTTAGTCTTCCCTATTATGCCTATCCTCACCATATTTTTCAGTATTAGAACTCAAGCACAGAATATAAAATTTGTTGTTGGACGAACAATAGCTTTTTCTGTTTTCAATTTACATTTACCCAATAGTAAAAGGATTAATACTTTACAATCTAGGTTTGATATTGAAAACTGTTTGCTTTAGTTCGTCTTCAAGCTTTAGCTTTAGTTCGCAAGCATTACAGATATCTTTTGAAGAAACTTCGCCACAAATTTTACACTCTTTTACTTCTTTACTTACGTTAGCTCCAAGTAACATTGCTTTTCTTATCTTTTCATAGCTCTCAAGTATTTGGTACCTTATGCCTGGGTGTTTATGTTCTAGCTCGTCTATTATACCTTTCACATCCTTTCTTATTACTTCTTTTCTATATGGGCACTCTAAGTTAAAGTTTAATGTTGGAAAGATTAGCTGCGCATAAAGCATAACTTCTTCCTCAGGACTCTTCTTTAGAGGCTTTATTCTTTTCACAAACTTCTTGTTACTTATTAAACCTTCGCCTCTTACTATTCTTGTAATGCTTCCCTCTATAAAGTTTAGTAGTGCACTTTCAACTTCATCATCAAGGTTGTGTCCTGTTGCAAGTTTTGTGGCTCCAAGTTCTCTTGCTTTTTTATTTAGTATATACCTTTTAAAGACTCCGCAGTAGTTACACAAACCTGGTCTAACTTTTGC
This sequence comes from Nitrososphaerota archaeon, assembly GCA_011605715.1. Lineage (GTDB taxonomy): Archaea > Thermoproteota > EX4484-205 > EX4484-205 > JAAOZO01 > JAAOZO01. Next base: position 8,527 of record JAAOZO010000133.1, read on the forward strand.
TATTTCAGCTATCTC
>JAAOZO010000190.1 GCA_011605715.1 Nitrososphaerota archaeon
CAATAAGAAAAACTTATCTTTACATTTAATTTAGCTTTAGGCTATGAACGAGAGAGAAAGGCTACTGAGAACTCTTCAGTTTAAAGAAGTTGATAGAGTTCCAGACTATGAATTCGGTTATTGGGATGAGACAATTGATCGTTGGCACGCAGAAGGACTGCCTCTGCACCTTCACAGCAACAACGACGTTGAAGATTACTTTAAGCTAGAAGGTTGGGATACGATAGACATGCTTCCAGTTAGAACTGGTCTTTGGCCCTCTCCTCCATCAAGAAAAATTAAAGAGTATGAAGACAAAGAAGTTATCGATGATGGCCTAGGAGGTGTATACATAAGAAAAAAGTGGACCTCAACAATTCCTCTTCATCTAAGATGGCCTTTAAAAAATAAGGAAGATTGGGAGAAAATAAGGCCATTTTTTGATCCAGATACCCCTGGAAGAATGCCATTAAACTACGACGAAATAGTTGAAGGCTATAAGGAAAGAGACTATCCTCTTGGAATACATGTTGGAAGCTTGTATGGGTGGCTTAGAGACTTAATGGGCGTCCAAGGTATTTCCTTAGCTTTCTACAAGGACCCTGATTGGGTAGCTGAGATGATGGACACACTTGTAAACCTCTGGATAAAGCTCATCAGGCGTGCGTTGAAAAATGTTAAGGTTGATTTTGCAACATGGTGGGAAGATATGTGCTACAACAGAGGACCTCTTCTTTCTGTAAAGCTGTTTGAAGAATTCATGGTTCCGAGGTACAAGAAGGTAACAGATGTTTTAAAGGAGTACGGCGTTGAGATTAATATTCTAGATTGCGATGGAAAAATAGATGCTCTTGTTCCAGGTTGGTTGAAGGGTGGCATAAACTGCATGTTTCCAATAGAAGCTAGGTTCACAAGCCCCGTAAAGTTAAGAGAGCAATATGGAAGAAAGGTTCTACTCATGGGGGGTGTTAATAAGCTTGCTTTAATAGAAGGCCCCAAGGCTATAGAAAAAGAGCTTGAATCTTTAAGACCTCTTATAGAGGATGGTGGTTACATACCAATGGTTGATCACAGAACTCCTCCGGATGTATCACTAAGCAACTATGTTTACTATTTGAAGGTTAAGAGAAAGATAATAGGAAGATACGAAGAGCTACCTTATCCCAATGTTTCTTAAGATTTTTAGTTTTGCTACTTTAGATTAAGATATTTTACAGCCGCTTCCATCTTTTTCTCTATGTGTATGTTTGGTTCTTCGTGCCCCATTCCCGGGTAAACTTCAAGCTTCTTTTCTTTTGAACCAATATACTGGTAAGTTGCAAATATTGTAGATGGTGGACAAATTGTGTCTATTAGTCCAACAGAGATTAAAATTGGAACTTTAACTTCTGGGGCTAAGTTCATGTTATCAAAATAAGAAAGGGTTTCCATAACTGTTTTTTCTTGTTCCGGATGAACTTTTATATAGTTCAAAATCTCTAAGTATGGCCCTACCGAAGCAACGTTTATTGCTCTTTCAAAGTTACACAAGTATGGAACGCTTGGAAGTGATAAAGAAACTTTCCTGTGCAAAGCTGCCGTTGCTATAGACAACCCTCCGCCTTGGCTAACTCCTGCAACACCTATTCTACTTTCATCAACATCTTCTCTCGTAAGAACATAATTTATTGCTCTATATGAGTCCATGTAAACGTACCTATAGTAGTAGGTCTCCTTACTCAATATCCCTTTAGTCATATTTCCAATAATGCTTCCTGAGGAATATTTTGCATAGTCGGGAGATTCTCCAGACTGCCCTCTAACGTCTATAGCAAAAACTGAAAATCCTAGCATAATCCAGCCAAGATAGTCTGAAATAGTTCCCTTACTACCTCCATATCCATGAAAGAATACGATCGTAGGACTTTTGTTTTCTGTTCCAGATTTCTTTATGAAGTACCCTACTATTGGGGATTTATCTAAGAATCCATCGTACACAACTTTAAAAACTTCTACTCTACTGGAGAAGTATCCTATTCTTCTTTCGTTGCAGTTCAAGGGTTGCTCCTCTGCTTGTTTCTTATTTTCATCCCAAAATTTTAGGAAGTCTTCTCTCCTTGTTAAGCTTGGCTTATAAGCTCTTAGCTCTTCTATTGAAAAGTCTACCAGTGGCATAACCCATACTAACCTTTAATCAAAAAATAAACTTTTTTCATTTGTGCTAGAAATCTTACTCTTACCTTAGATTTGCTTCTTGAAAAAGATTAAAACTAATGCTCTTCCTATTTTGCGCTCGGAAATCTTGAAGAAAAAGTTCGTTGGTCAACTCTCGCTAATATTTCTAACATTCCTTTGGGGTACAACATTTTCTTTTATAAAAGTTGTAGTAAATGAAATAGGGTTTGCTTACTACGTTGCGTTAAGGTATGGTTTAGCTACATTTTTACTATTTTTTATAGCGCTTTTCAATAAGAAAGAAAATGTTGGTGAGCAGTTAAAGTCTGGATTTATCTTAGGTATACTGTACTTCTTTGGTATCTCCTTGCAAGGTCTTGGTATGGAGTATACTAGTGCTTCTAGTGCTGCTTTTATAACTGGACTTAGTGTAGTAATAGTTTACGTTATCGAAGTAATCTCGGGAAGAGAAAAACCATCTGCTAAGTTAGCCATAGCTATAGCCTTATCTGTTCTTGGCCTTTACTTTTTATCGTTTAGTGGGTTTACAGTTCCAAATCTTGGTGACTTAATAGTACTTGCAGGTGCCTTCTTTTGGGCTCTTCAAATTATTGCTACAGGCAAATACTCAAGAAATTCAAACCTTTTTTATCTTCTCATGTTTGAAAGCTTTTTTACTGCTATTAGCGCAACTCTATTTTTCCCCTTTGTTAAGATGCCTTCTGTTAATAGCATACTTGAAGTTCTTTTACCTTTAGCTTACCTTTCATTTTTCTGTACAATAATAGCTAATGCTCTTCAGCTTTATGGTCAAAGGTTGGTAAGTAATACAGAGGCAGCTATAATCTACCTTTTAGAACCTGTAATAGCTGCGTTGTTTTCTCACATAACTATAGGTGAACAACTAGGAATAAACCAAATCGTTGGTGCTGTTGCAATAATATTGGCTATGGCTATTAGTTCAATTTAAGGAACTAAATTTTGTACTGAGAAAAATGAAATAGAAATTGTAGTCAAAAGAGAAACGTACAATAAACTTCCATTCTTACCATTTCCATAAAATATTTTTATATTTAGTACACTTAAAAAAGGTGTTGTTATGCCTGAAAGGATTTATGTGAAAGATAGGACCTTTGTAGATAAAACAGGCAGATCTCGTATCTTCCATGGAGTGAACCTAGTATGCAAGGACAAGTCTAAGAGTTATGTTGATGAGTGGAATCGATTTGATTTTGAGGAACTTAGCCGATTGGGCTTTAATCTTGTTCGCTTAGGTATATTTTGGGATGGGCTAGAACCAGAACCAAATAAGTACGATGATCACTACTTAAACAAGATAGAAGCGTTGCTTGACTTATGCGCTGAGTATGATATTTATGTTTTACTCGATATGCATCAAGACTTGTACAGTGTACGTTATTCTGATGGAGCTCCAGAATGGGCTACATTTACTGATAGTTTACCAGAGCCAGAGAAAAGATTTGTATGGAGTGATGCTTATTTGAACAATGAAGCTATACAGCATGCTTTTGATCATTTTTGGGCTAACGATCCAGCACCTGATGGCGTAGGCCTTCAAGATCACTTCGCTAAGTGTTGGCAATACGTTGCCCAGCGCTTTGGTTCAAAACCTAATGTACTGGGTTATGACCTTTTTAATGAACCATTTCCAGGCACAGTTTCAACTTCAATTTTTCGTAAATTACTTACTACTTTTTCAAACGTAGAATCGAAGATTTCAGGTAAACCACCTAAAAGCTTAGAAGAGATAGTAGCTATGTTTTTTAGTGAACAGGGTAGGATTAAAGCATTAAAGTTGTTCGATGATAAGCATTTATATAAGAGTTTCGTTTCAGCTGCTGAAAGTTGTGTTGCAGAATTTGATACTAAAGTGCTCGTTCCGTTTTACGAACGCGTGGCTAAGGCAATACGTTCAGTTATATCTGAAGGAATCCTCTTTTTGGAGAACAACTATTTTAGTAATATAGGTATACAATCAGGTCTTAAACCAATTACAGTTGATAATGAACGTGAAAAGCTACAGGCTTTTGCACCTCATGGTTATGACCTAGTAGTTGATACACCTTTCTATGAACATTTAGCTAGTGAAAATCGCATTAGCATAATTTTTGAAAACCATTATGCTGTACAACAGCGTCTAAACATGCCAGTAGTAGTTGGTGAGTGGGGTGGTTTTGGCGCTTTAAATAATAAGAATATACTTCATCATTGTCTTTTCTTGCTCGATCTCTTTGACAGTTACGGCTGGAGCTTTACCTATTGGGCCTGGAATCATAAAGAAAGCAGTAGTTATGCAACTACGATGCTTTTAAAGAGGGATTACCCTAAAGCTATAGCAGGAGATCTTATCTATTTTAAGTATGACCCTACTACAAGTTCGTTTTTTATGGAATGGGATGCAAATGCTTCCGTTGGCACTCCTACAGTAATTTGTTTACCAGAAGGACTTAGAGGACGAAAAGTAAAGATATCTCCTTCAAGCATGTGGAACTTGGAAGATATAAACGGTACGTTGCACTTAACGATTAAGACTGCGCAAAGTGGAAGACATACCCTAACGCTCGAATAAGACAACAAAATAAAACCAAAGTTTTTGTTAAGTTCTTCTTTGAACTCAACTTAAAGAACGTGCTAAGGTTTTAACTAAAAGTTTTTTGTTCTCTGGACCAATGTCAAGAGGAACAACTACACTAAGTCTAGACAAGTAAAGTTTCCTAGCCTTCTACGTCTTTCCAACTTTTTGTCCTGGGTTTGCATTCTTTGAGAGTTTTTGATACTTTCTTTCATTTTTATGAGGCTTGTATTAATTTTCTTTTACTTTTCTAAAAAACACTTAAAAGGTCCTAATCAAAAATTTATTCATATGAAGCTTGCAAGTCGCCGAGTACTAACACTTTTTGCCATAATCGTCTTTATGTTGATTGCAGGTAGTTACTTTTTTATACGCATAGTGATCCTTCATGAAAATATGAAACATCCTGCGGCTCAAGTGTGCATTAGCAGGGTAAGTTTGATGCCTAATGCTCCTTCACAATTTAATCTGAAAGATTGGAAAGCGTTGACAAAAGCTTACATATCCTTTGTTTTTAATTTCAGCTCGTCTAGCGAATATTTGCCACTAGTAAAACTTGACAAGACTGACCCTAGATTCATTTCGTTTGACTTACCTTCATACGTTGGTCAAAATAAGTATGAAGAAGGTTCAGGAGAGGCCATTAATTGTATAGCCGCTGTACTCAGTGCTACATTAGTTGATATAAACATGAGTAACTATAATGGATACGATTGGGTTTCAATGACTAAAAAATGGTTTAGTGAAGAAGATGGCATATTTTTGAACAATAAAAACGGCCAAAGTGGAAGTAGCTTTTGGTATGATATATATCCGAACGTATTAATTTATTCCCTTCTTTACTACTACCCAACATTTTCAACTTCATGGAACCAAACTCTGTATAGAGTGGCTGACAGTTGGTACAATGCTTCTTACGTCATGTATAAAGACTATAGAGGTCCTGACTTTACTGCTTTTAATTTTCGTACGATGAAACCTATTAATAACTATATGTGGACAGAACCTGATGCTGCAGCAGGTATAGCGTGGATAGAATATATTGCTTATAATAAATGGAAAGATTCACGTTTCTTAGAAGCTGCAAAGTGGAACATGCAATTTTTGCAGGATAGAACAAGTAACCCCTTTTATGAAGTGTTACTTCCTTTTGGTGCTTACATAGCTGCACGCATGAACGCAGAACTTGGAACAAATTACGACGTACAGAAATTGCTAAACTGGTGTTTCGATGGAAATAGCATTTCAAGACCTGGATGGGGTGTTATAGTTGGAAACTGGGGTGGGTATGAAGTTAATGGACTTGTAGGTAGTATTACGGATGGAGGTGGCTACGCTTTTACTATGAACACTTTCTCTATGGCCATACCTTTAATACCTTTAGTACGTTATGATACCCGTTTTGCTAAAGATGTTGGTAAGTGGATGCTCAACGTTGCGAATAACGCTCGCTTATTTTATCCAGATGCTCTTTCTCCTGAGCTTCAATCTTCTGCTTTTTGGAAAGGTGACCCTAATCACGTAATCGCTTACGAAGGACTTCGAAAAAGCTGGAATGGAAAAAGTCCATACGCTACAGGAGATGCTCTTAGGAATGGTTGGGCAGCCACAGATTTCGGTCTTTATGGGTCTTCTTATGTTGGAGTCTTCGGTGGCATTATTAATCCTACAAGTGATGAAAGAATACTACAACTAGACTGTCTTAAGACAGACTTCTACCACAATCCTGCTTATCCTACCTACCTTTACTACAACCCCTACAACATTAGCAAAAGCATTGCAATCAACGTTGGTCCTGAACCCAAAGATCTTTATGATGCCGTTTCCCATAAGTTTCTGGTAAAGAATGCTACGAACACAGCAATTTTTAATCTTTCTCCTGAGTCAGCAGCAGTTATTGTAGTAGTGCCAGCTGAAGGACAAGTACAATATGTTAATGAAAAGATGCTTATTAATGGTATAGTTGTGGACTTCAACATTAGTCAGTAGTCTTTTTCTTTTTATAAAATAGATACTATAAACTCACAGTTATTCTAATATACGCTTTACTTTAAACTAACGCTATAAACCCTTAGGATCATTGTATAGTTCGTGATAAAAAATAGTTCATAGAGTAGTGAAATAATGACGCCTCAAGCCAGTAGCATGTTTAGTACAAAGTTCAGCTAAAGCTAGAATCTCCGACTTTAGTCGAGAGTAGCTTATCCTAGAAATCTTTATATTTCTGTTTATCGTACAAAGTTAAAGGGCTGCATTGCCAAAACAAATTAAAATCGACGAAAAAGACAGGCTAATTTTATCTATTCTTTATGAGGATGCGCGTCTTAGGAATAAACAAATTGCTTTAAAGCTTAACTTAAGCCAAGTTACAGTTGCTAGAAGAATAAACAAAATGAGGAAACTCCAAGTAATAAAAAAGATCGTTCCGATACTAGATTATCAAAAGCTTGGTAGACCTTTTACTTACTTCATTTTGTTGGACTCAAAAGGGCTCAGTAAAAACCTAGAAAAGTATCTGGAAAATTCCTATGGAGTAATAAGCTTATACCTTCTTGAAGATGACAAAATGCTCCTAAAAGCTGTCTTTGAGGATAAGTCAGCTTTAAGCAACTTTATCGATAAACTCAAGAAATCTTTTGAGTGTCAAGTAGTTGGCTTATACGAAGTTAAGTCTTCTGTGCTTGAAGAAAGAAGTATCTTTCAGAGTTTTTCAGAATTAAGAGTTGAAACACAATTTGATGATCAATCAAAAATTACGTTAAGTAACAATAAGCTTAAGCTTACTATGGATTTAAGTCGAGGTGGAATAATTAGCGCATTAGCTCCAGCAAATGGTAGTCCTAACTTAGTTTTTTCTGAACTTGGTTTACTTTTCGATACATTCCTTGAAACCCAGTTTTGGTTAGATGAACTTCAAATAACTCGCCCATATTACGATATGAAAAGAGATGAAGATTGGGTAGAGCTAAGCTTCAGAAAGTCGATTAGGGCAATTCCTGTGCTTGAAGGTTTAGAAATAAACAAATCAGTTCATTTAGAAAAGAATTCAAACAAGATTAAAGTTAAGTATATCTTGACTAATAATGGAGAGTCACAAAAAAAGTTAACGTTTTGGATTTGTAATTACCTAAATTCTTCACTATTTCCCGAGTTGGTAATTCCTGCAGGTAATGAGCTTAGAAAAATAAAAGTCCTTAACGACTCGAGTAGAGGGTTCTTCGTTATTTCAAGCAAGGAGCCCGATGAGCTAGTCGAAAAGTATTGGCGTGGTGAGTGGAAACTTTTTATGCATCCTGAAAAGTTAACAGATAAAGTAGGGTACTTTAGTAGATTCCTAAAACTGGTTTTTATGGTTCAATTCAATCCAAGCCAAATATGGGTCGTGAAAAGATTCTGGGGTGAAAAATATGTTAGCTTGGAGTTGGTATTCAATCCAGTGCTACTCTCTTCTAAAGAAAGTGTTAGTTATGAGTTTGCTGTATCATTGTCTTCAGAAAATTCTCTGGTTAAAGCTCTTGAAAAAAGTTTTTCAAGCTCTAACAGCCGAACGATAATACCAAAGCTTATTTCTTTTTAATATAAGTACGCTTGTATTTTGCTTTTTCATTTGTTTTGAATGTTATCTACTTCTTAAGCTAAGTTTGATACTTTCTTTCATTTTTTATGAGGTTTATAGTGATTTTCTTTCATTTTTTCTCGAAATACTTAAAAGTATGGTAATAAATCAAATATTTAGTGAAATGAAAATGAGTCAAAAATCAAATGAGCAAGAAACTCAAGTAAATGTTCAGCAAAAGGCTCCAACAGTTTTCCCAACTAAAGCTTTCATCATTGGTCTTGCGCTTTCAATAATTGCTGCCATGCTTTGGGTTGCAAACATTCGTACCAATCTTACTTGGAACATTCCTTGGGCAGGTCTTGCTGGTCCAGATATGATTATCTTTACAGGTCTAGGCTTTGCTTTTCTAATCGTACTTATTCCACTACTTGATAAGTTGGGAGTAAAACTTAGTTCAATGGAGTATGCCATAATATACATTATGGTCCTAATAGGTTGGACTGCTCCAGGTGTATTTTGGCTTTGGGGTAATCAAATTTGGTCTGTTTGGACTTACTCCGGAGGAATCGTTGTTAAAGCTCTTGCAGAAACGGGTAAAATACCTTCATTCTGGTACGTTTTAGATGAAAAGTACGCTGAAGCTTTTTACTCTGGAGGTGCTATGCCCATCGCTGCTCTCGTAGGTCCTATACTATTTTGGTCTACACTAGCAATATTGGAAATGTTCATGGTTTTCTTCATCGCCGTTATCTTCAGGAAACAATGGGTTGAAGTCCAGGGTCTTCCATTCCCATTTGCATCTGCTGCTGTAGACTTAACTGAAATGGCTAATGTTGAGCCTCAGAGTCAAAAAGTTGCTCGCATATTTAAGGAGCGTCTGCTCTGGATAGGCTTTGCCTTAGCAGTTGTTCTTTGGGGCTTCAACATAATTCACGCATTTGTTCCTTCTATACCAAGGCTTCCAATCGATGAAATAGACCTTAACCCATGGGGTGGAGGCAACGTAGGAGTTAATCTTGACCTTACTCCAGTACTAAGAGGGGCCTTAGTTGTGCTAAACTTTAACCCATTATGGATTGCAGCTTTCTTCCTTCTTCCACTGGATATTCTTCAAACTATATGGATAGCCATGGTAGTATTTCAATGGCTTCTTCCTGCTGTTGGAATTTCCTTAGGAATCTTTCCTGATATATCTTCTTCAGGAGCTTGGAATGTGTGGTGGGCTTTAGGCAATGAATGGTCCGTCGCGCTTTGGTACATACTTGGTTATGGTTTCATTCAGGGTATTGGCCTCTGGGTTATCCTATCAAATCTTAAGTACTTCAAAGGCTTATTGTCTTCCATAACTAAAGGTGATGAGGAAGCTAAGCTGGGAGTTGGCGGTTTCTTGTTAGTACTAGTACTTATGTTTGCTATCATGTTTGCAAATGGAGCCTCAATGTTTATAGTTGCCATCGCAATATTATACTTCTTACTTGTGTACATTGGAATTATGCGGTATCGTACTGAGAGCTCAACAGTTGGTGGTTTTTGGTGGTGGAACTGGACAAATGGAATTTTTGCAAACTTAGGTAATTGGCCTCTCCAAACGCCACAATCTTACATAACAATAAATCTTACATCTGTTATGGCTGCTGGACCAGGAAATATACAATTTGCTGCTCTTTCAACTGATGCAGTTTATCTTTCCACTCACTATAAAATGAGGACTAGAGACCTAACAATAATATTCGTTGTTACTACGATCTTAACTACAATATTTGGAGCGTTCTTCTATGCTTGGTGGGGCTACGCTGGTTTAAGAGGTCCTGGATGGTTAAACGATTATCAGGAGCCTCAAGTCGATCTTTCTTGGGTACCTTATTCTTCAGGAGTTTCCCAAAAACTAACTTCCCTTCAGCCTACGTACATTCCTTACGTCGTGGGAATAATCTTAGCAATCGTCCTCATGTGGGCAAAGGCTACTTTCGTTTCTATTCCGTTTAATCCAATAGGCCTTGTAATGGGATGCATGTACTTCTGGCCTTGGACCTTCACATCGGTCTTTCTCGCATGGTTAGCGAAATACTTTATATTCAAAACAGGTGGAACCTCACTATACCAAAAACTGGCTACATCTGCAATAGGTTTCGTTGGCGGCTATTGGTTCATTAAACTACTGATGTGGTTCATCGTTAGAGCCTTCGTAGGAGTTAGTCTTCCACCTCCCTAGGGAGGCAAAAGCTATCAATGAAGTTAAATAAGAAAATAATTCTAATTTTTTTTGTATTTATTTTTTTGTTTATTTTTATAGCAAGCTCATTGCATCCTTTTGTTTTATTATCTTCGCAGGGTAATGAAAAGAGTGATGACTTTTTACTTAATGAGTTAGTTAACATTTCACGTAACATTAACGTAAGTTCGGTAGTTGAACACGTGCAATACTTTTCAAATCTAGGATCTCGCGTTACTGGGTATACTGGTTGTCAAAAAGCAGCAGAGTATATATACCAAAAATTCTTAGAGTATGGACTGTCTAATGTTAGTTATCAGTACTACAATGCTGCTATTCCAATTGACTATGAGACAAGCATAACAGTTTATCCTGAAGGTATAAAACTTCCTGCATACGCCATTTGGCCTAATGGTGTTGCAGCTTCGTTTGTAAACATTTCAGGAAATCTTGTTTATGCCAGAGCAGGTGAATGGGGAGACTTCAACGGTAAGGAGGTAAATGGAAGTATAGTTATACTTGATTTCAATAGTCAGAATCATTGGTTACGGGCTGCTGAACTAGGTGCGAAAGCCATTATTTTCATTGAGCCTAATAATACAAATACGTATGAAGCTAACTTAAAGAAGCTAAACTACCTGCCGTTGAATTTTCCAAGAATTTACATTACTAGAAAGGAAGCCTCTACAATTTTAAGTATTCTTAGCAAAAATGAAGCAGTAAAAGTAAGTGTCTTTTCTAACGTGACATACGAAAAAAGAAGAGCTGCAAATGTAATTGGCTTCATAAATGGAGTTGATCCTGATCCTTCTGTTCGAAGTCAGATAGTAATATTGTTTACCCACTACGATTCTTTTTCGGTAGTTCCAGCTGTTGCTCCTGGGGCTGGGGAGGCGTTCGGAGTAGCCACCTTGTTAGAATTGGCTAAATTTTATGCTAAAAATCCACTCCCAAGAACTCTTATGTTTGTTGCTTTTTCAGGAGAAGGAGAAAGTATGCTTGGTTCTAGGACATTCATTGGTAATATCGTATGGAGAGAAGAAAACCTAACTTTGGCATCTCGTTTTGTGTCAGCATTAGGTTTTGATATCACTCCTGAGAACAATAAAGTAGCATTGAGTTTTTCATTCATTGGTAGCCAGGATGTTTACAACTGGTATTCAGCTTACTACCAAGCGTTCATAAATAACATGAGCAACGTATGGCAACTGTTGTACGGCAATGCTGAGATAAGTTCAATTGAAGGTTATCCTGGACAGCTTCCTACGATGATAAGTCCAATAAGCTTAGTGTCTTCTGATGCTTCTGATGCAGATTTGTTAGGAAGGTCTGGCATCTTCACTTCATTCATTTATACAGGTCATAGCTGGTATCGTTATAGGGGGACTCCTATTGACACGTTAAGCAAATATGGTTCACTTAGCAATGTTGAAAACAATCTTAAACCTCAACTTGAAGCTATATTTTCTAATGTTTACCTTCTCGCTTCTCGCCTACCAACAAAAATTATGCA
>JAAOZO010000034.1 GCA_011605715.1 Nitrososphaerota archaeon
AAGCTATATGCTTAGAGGCGGGGCTTCGTTGACTAAGCCCTTAACTCCAAGTGAAGCTTCTTCGCCTATGCCTTGTAGGCTTAGTGGCGAGGGAGTAGAGATTGGGGAATCTCCCGACTTTAGTCGTGGAGAATGTCAAATTAGATAAACTAATCAACATATCAAATACTTATGGCCTAACCATTTACTTACCAACAAAAATGATCGGTAACATAAAACTTGTTGCCATTTACTATAAACCGCCAGTAATATTGCTTTCGTATAGTGATAGGGAAGTAATGGACTATAGGTACGACAACATTTCTGTTGAAATTTCTGCATGGCCTTGCACTCCACCTTCTCTAGATGAATTGAACTTTTCAGTCAAGAATTCAACTGGATCAAAAGTTTTTAATATTAATAGTGCAAGAGGTATTCTTATTGAGCAGGCACCTTGGGGCGATCCTGAGCTTCAAAAGTTGTATGGTCCTTCACCTTTTGCTTACTTTTGGATTGAAGACCATTACTACATGATTTCTGCTACTCCTCCAATAAACGGTAGTCAACTACTAGAAATTATAAGAAGCATGAGATCCTTGAAAGGTTAAAATTGAAGAAAATTTTGAACTACTTCTTCTTTGTTTAACAGTTTAAGTTTCTCTATAACTTAAGCTAGAGACTTTTCAGCGCCTGAACTAAGCTTTTATAACCTTAGAGTAACAAGTTATGCTACAAATTAAAAGACTTTAATAGTTCTGTTTTCTTTAATAATTCTTCATGCGTAACGTAAAAATTAGTAAAGATACTTACTACGACAAGGTATGTGGGTGCTTGTTAGGAAAAAATGCAGGAGGGACACTAGGGGGGCCTCTTGAAAGAATATTTGGCGAGGAGGAAATGTTTGATGTTTGGTGGTACCCAAAGCTAGCTGAAGGAGGAATTCCAAACGATGACCTTGAAATTCAACTAGTTTGGCTTCAAGCTCTAAAAGAGAGAGGAATTTTCATTACAGCCAGAGACCTAGCTGAGTACTGGTTAGATCATGTGCTTTACAATCCTGATGAGTACGGCTTGCACAAGACAAACTTAAGGTTAGGTCTTCAGCCTCCAGTATCTGGGTGGTACAACAATTGGTTTAAAGATTGTATGGGTAGTCCAATTCGCTCTGAGATCTGGGCATGCATTGCACCAGGTTCTCCTCGTGTTGCAGCTATGTATGCTTATCAGGATGCAATTTGCGACCATGCTGGGGGTGAAAGCGTTTACGGAGAGGTTTTCAATGCAGTCGTAGAGTCTTCGGCTTTTCTTATAAGTGACTTAAGGAAACTTATAGACATTGGACTCTCTGTAATTCCTGAAAGTAGTTTAACTTCGAAGGCAATTCGTACAGCAGTTATGTGTTATGAAAATGGCTTAGATTGGAAAGAAGCAAGACAAAAAGTAAAAGAAGTTGCTTATAGCCCAATAGCTCAGTTTTCTCCAATAAACCTAGGCTTTCAAACGATTGGTCTGCTTTACGGAAAGGATTTTGGAGATGCTATGTGCAAAGCTGTTAACTGTGGCTGGGATACTGACTGTACTGGAGCAACTGTGGGTGCATTACTTGGCATAATATATGGTGCCCGCAACTTACCTAAAAAATGGATTGAGCCATTAAGCAACAGGATTGCTATAAGCAGCGGAATAAAGAACCTTCAAGTACCTACAACAGTAGAAGAGCTTGCCAGCGAAATTCAAAAAATAGCTGAAAAAGTACTGGTAGTTTTTAATACAAAGGTTCAACTATCTGACTTAGACGACATTTCCTCAGCAGAAGAGGTTATAAGAAAGGAACTTGAAGAGACACAAAAACTTAAGCTTTACGAACTTCCCCCAAACAAAATAAATTTTGACTTGGTAGCACTAAGAGCTTCTCTCAGCTACTTAGGAAGTCCAGCAATCCTTCCAGATACAGAAAATTCATTCACCGTAGCACTAGAAAACACTAGAAGCGAACCATTAAGAGGCTCAATAAAAATTAGAGTTCCAAATGGATGGGTCCTAAAACCAAACAACGTTCAGCAATTCAGTATAAAACCAGGAGAAAAAATTGAATTTAGTTTTTCATTACTTTCTTCTATAGCTAACATAAACAGCTACAATAAATGCGTCATAGACCTAGATTTAAACGAGCGACCTTCGATAGCCAGTATTCCTTTAGTTTTCGTTGGTGGCTTCAGGTGGCTTGTTTCAGATGTCTTTAGAGGGGAAAATCTTTCTCTAAGTACATTCTTTCCACCAGAAAATGATTCAAAGTCGCTTACCTTCAGTAAAGGTTGGAAACCTGTGAGCTGGCCTACAAACGAGTTAGAGGTTGAACAATACTTTAACAATCGTCCTGGAGTCATTTACTTAAGACATTTTATTTATTCTCCAGTAAAAAGGAAAGTTGTCTTAGGCGTTCCAAACAACAGCAAGATGAAACTTTGGCTGAATGAAGAAGTTATTCACGAGACTCAAAAAGTTGTTCCACTAAGACCAAACTATAGTGGAGATGGATCAAACTATGCTTCTACAACTCTTGAAGCTGGATGGAATCATATTATGGTAAAATTAGTTCGCGAAGAAAAGCCTCTAAAAGCTCATTTTGTAGTCTCAGATGCAGAATGGAATCGCGGTTTAACAGACGTAGTTCGACATAAGCTACCCTGGGAGTAAAGCATTAAGGATTTCTCGATAAACTAAAGCTTATAAATTCACGTTAGAGCTCAAGAAAGCATGCAAAAGTATAGAGAAACTGGATTAAAGCTTATCATAGCATCGCTTCTTATCGTTTCCTTCTTAGCAGGTTTTCTTCTTTCTCCTTTGTTTTTAAGGTTCTCCTCTAGCTTGTTTGTTCCAGGTCAAATAGGAATAATAGAAGTTAAAGGATATGTTCTTTTTCCACAAGATCTAGACTATCTATTAACGCTGATTAACTATGCTAAGCTAAACTCAAGTATAAAGGCCGTTGTCTTAGACATAAATAGTGGAGGTGGCTCTGCTTATGCTTTCGAGCAGCTTTACTACAGCGTAAGACTTCTTTCAAAAACTAAGCCCGTTGTAGCCAGTATTTCTGGATTAGCTGCCTCCGGTGGTTACTATCTAGCAGCTTCTGCCGACTACATATATGCAACTCCTTCAAGTTTAGTTGGAAGTATAGGCGTTATTGCTTCAATGCCAAGCGTAGTTCTTCCAACTCCAAGTGTGCTTGAAACAGGCCCAAGTAAGCTTTCTGGATTTGATTTAAAAAAATTTCCACTTCAAGTTGATGAAGTTTTAAAGAATTTCCTAAACAACGTTAAAGTGGCGCGAGGAAGTAGACTGAATGTAAGTGCTGCAACTCTGCAGAAAGCAGAAATTTACTTAGGATCTGAAGCAAAGTCACTTGGGCTGGTTGATGAAATTGGCTCTTTACAACAAGCTGTAGAAAAGGCCGCTTCTTTAGCTGGAATAAGTAGCTATGGAATTCTAATCTTGAATGAACTTATACCAAACACCTTTCCTTACTCTACGTTGGCTAAGTCCCCTTTTTCACAAAATTTAACAGTTTCCTTCTTAAACGAGGTTTATCCACCACCTGCAGTTTACTGTTTGTATAGTCCTTTTCTATCAAACTACTTAACACAAACTTCTACGTTCTATTTCTACTCAGACGTCTCAGGTCTTCAAAGTGGTAACGATGTAATTATAGACTATGCTCATTTAAATGCCTTTTCAAGGCAGGAGATAGAAAGCTTGCTAACAAAGATTGTCTTAAAAGGGTATAGTTTTTCATTCTTAACAGATAGTTTCCAGCTTCAAGAAAAACTCGCTAATGCAAAAGTATTCGTTGTAATCGCACCTGTAACAAGTTTCTCAGATCAAGAAGTAGAAGCAATAAAGAACTTTGTTGATAGAGGGGGGAAACTTATCTTAATTTCTGAACCTCTTAGAACGTCTCCAGATGCTATAAACAGCATTGCGTATAAGTTTTCATTAGTATTTTCTTCTGGATACTTGTACAATTTAATAAATTACTGGGGAATATATAGGTTTGTCGTAGTATCGAATTTCTCAAAAAATGAAGCACCCTTTACAAAATCTACTTTAACAAGCGCATCTCTCTTCAGAAATATAAGTAAGATAGTAGTAATGTCTTCTTCTGCAGTTTACTCCAATAATATTTACGAAGCTGCTTATACTGATAACAAAACTTACCTCGCTATAGCAGATAAGAGAGCACAGTTCACTCCAATTGTTGTTTCATACTATGGAAGGGTGTTTGCCATAGGTAGCCTTAGTATGTTTACTCAACCTTTCATCAGCTTATACGACAACGAGAAGCTAGAGGACAACTTATTAGAAGTAGCCTTATCTGGCTAAAATAAAAATTACCCTTAAGTTAAGCTACTTAAAATTTTTCCTACGTAGTTTATAGAAGGAATAGCAAATGCTCTTTCTCCAAGTTTTACTACATCACTTAGGTTAGGAACTACAACAACTGCAACTAGTCCTGAAATTATTGCTCCTGCGAAGTCTTCGTGAAGTCCATCTCCTACATGCATAGTTTCCTCTGGTTTAACTAAAAATTGCTTAAGTAAAAATTCAAATGCCTCTTTCTGTGGTTTCTGAAGTTCAATTTCATCAGCATAAAGTTGTAAATCTATGTAGTTGCTTAAACCCGTTCTTTCAAGTAGTACCCTAGTGTAACTTCCTGGCCAAAAAAGTACGTTTCCAAGAGTTGCAGTTTTAATGTTAAGCTCCTGTATTTCTTTCAGCGTATTCCTTGCTCCTTCTATCGTAAGTTATTCAGGATTTGTTTCAACAATAGCTTTTGCTATCGTTCTCCTAACTTCTTCTTCCTCTATTCCTAAGGTTTCAGAAACTATCTTTGTTGATGCAAAAACAACGTTTTTACCTAAAGCGCCATTTCTTCTTAAGTTTTTTGCTTTTTTGTAAGCCTCTATCAGCTTTTTAAAAGATTTTTCCTGATCTATTGAGTTTTGTTCGCTTAAAATTCTTGAAATAGTCTTAAAGAAAACATCTAACCTTAGTAAAGTATCCCAAACATCGAAGGAAACTAATTTTATTTTCATTCCTTTCTCTTTGACTTAAAGTTATCCCTATAAAAGATTTTATTTTTAATTTTTTTCACACAACAACTTCTTGTACAAGCTTAGATAGCTTTCGATTACAACTTTCCAACTATAGGTGCTTACTATAAGTTCATATGCTCTCTGAGTAACCTCCGTTGAACTTCCTTCAAGAGCTTTCTGAATAGACTTAACCATGGACTCAACGTTGTTACTCTCAGCTAGCAATCCTGTAACTTCGTCTTGCACTAGTTCTAAGTTGCCTCCCACATTTGTTGCAACAACTGGAACCCTAAGTGCCATTGCTTCCAGGATTGAAGTACTAAGACCCTCGCTTCTAGAAGGTAAAATAAAAACCCTTGACCCTGCGAGATACTTAAGAGCTTCTTCTCTTGGCTTATAGCCAAGCAGATGAACGTTGCTTAAACCTTTTGATGCCTCTACAAGCTTGGCATACAACGGGCCATCTCCAATCAAGACAAAATTTAATTTCGGAAGCCTCTTGGCAACTTCAACTAGCAAATCAACCCCCTTCTCGTAAGATAGTCTTCCAACGTATGTAACCTGGTCTTCATATAACGTTATCTTTTCCTTTGGCATATCTTCTAAGTCTATGGCATTTGGAATATAAGTTACATTGAATCCAAGCTTCTCGTAAAATTCCTTTGTACTCTTTGAAACCACTGTGAAAGCATTTGCCCATTTTATTGCTTTCTTTTCAAACTTATTTGCTAAGTTACCAAAAAAGCTTCCATGTAGAGAGGAGACTTGCTCACTGTAGACACCATGAAGCGTTAGAACCTTTTTACAGTTTAACAGTTTCATTGGTAGCGCCGAAGGCAGATTGTGCGCATGAACAATATCGAACTTTTCTCCTTTTAGGCGAAGAATCGAAACTTTAGCAGAAGATGAAAGTGAAAAAGAAGGATTCATTAAACCTTTTATCTTAAGAAACGGTGTATTTTCAACAGAAATGCTTTCCACGTCATTTCCTTTTCTTCTTAGGTGCTCAATTAGTTTAGAAGTATGGTATGCTATCCCTCCAATTCCGGAGGTTCTTGGAGCTATTACAAGTACTTTCATTGATTTTTCTAAACTAGAGAACCTTTATAAGGGTTAAAAAAGTATTTATTTACATAAAATAAACTAAATGGTGAAATTTAAGGATGAAGAACATCGTTGGAGGTATCTTATGCGGCGGCTATGGGAAAAGGCTAAAACCAATAACAGATACAATCCCAAAACCACTGATCGAAATTAAAGAAAACTACACAATACTTGATAGACAGCTGCTTCAAATGAAGCATGCAAATATAAATGAAGTTTTCTTGCTCGCAGGCTACCTTCATGAAAAAATAAAAGAAAGGTACAGTGATAAATGGAACAGCATAGCCATAAAGTATTTAGTTGAAGATAAACCAAGAGGAACCTTATTTGCGATTAACAATTTGCTTAAAAGTAGTGAAGCAGAAGTCTACGTTGTTATGAACGGAGATATCGTTACTGATCTTAACTTAGCAGAAATGTTAAGAAGATGGAAGCCAGGAAGCATGAGTATGGCTATAACTAAACTCATCTCTCCTTATGGTATAGTTAAAGTTTCAAATGAGAAGGTTGTTGGGTTTGAAGAAAAACCAGAACTTCCTTACTACATAAACGCTGGTATCTACATAATAGACAGAAAGATAAAAGATTACTTTTTGTCCTATGAAGAAGGCGATGTGGAAAAATTAGTTTTTCCAAAGTTAGCCAGCGAAGGTTTTCTTGAGTACTACTTGGAAGAAGGAACCTTTTGGCAGTCAATAGATTCACAAAAGGACCTAGAGTCCGTTAGAAAAGAATTTTTAAATAGGATTGATACTCCTTGGGGTTACGAGAAGAATTTAGTTGAAACTGAAAAATATGTGATAAAGGAATTATACATAATGAAGGGTTTTGGTGTTCCTTTACACATGCATGAACAAAAAGATGAAACTTTGCATATAATTTCAGGAGAAGGAGAAGTGTATCTAAATGATAAGAAATTGAGAGTACAAAGTGGCGATATTATTAGAATTGAACCAAGAACTAAACATAAGATAGAAGCTATTGAAAGACTAAAGGTATTCGAATACTCAACTCCAAATCCTGAAGATTACATTGAATTAAGTTCAAATTAAGTTAACTTATGCTTGGGATGAAATAAATGGAAGATTTTTCAGAAACAGTTCAAGAAACTGCTAAAGCTAGTTTTTCCTTAACGTTAAGTAATGTAATTTCAAATGTTTTCCTTGCTGTTGCTACAATAATAATAGGCGCATTGCTTGGTGCAAGTAATTATGGGTTGTATAGCTTAGCTATAGCAACGCCAGCATTCCTAACTTCTATTGTAGACTTTGGATTAGCTTTTAGTTTGCTCAATTTCTGTTCTAAGCTTAGTTCTGAAAAGAAAAAAGAGGACTCATTCAACTACTTATTTAACGCAGGTCTTATAACATTGATGGTTGCTCTTATTACAACTTTTCTTTCTGTTCTCTTCTCAAATTATATAGCTTCAAAGGTAATAAGTAGACCAGAAGCTAGTGGTTTGATCGCTCTAGCTTCTATTTCAATATTGTTTGGAGCCGTTGTGAACTTACTCACCTACTTCTTTGTTGGAGTTGGAGAGTCAAGGAGAGCAGCACTTGGTCAAGCAACGTTGGGCGTTACTAAAGGAATTCTACAAGTACTACTTGTTGCACTAGGTCTTTCAACACTAGGTGCAATCTTAGGACATGTTTTTGGTACAATACTTGCAGTTATAGTAAGCATTTTGCTTATGTTAAAGCTAAACTTTAAAGTAAATCTTAAACTTAACCTAGGCAAACTAAAAGAAATGTTAAGCTACGGACTTCCAATTTACATTTCAACGTTTATCGTCAGTTTTATATCACAATATCAAGCTTCTCTAATAGGCGAACTTTCAACAAACTTTAGTGCTGGAAATTACAAGATGGCTCTAAACTTTTCGGTCTTAGTCTCCATGGTTGCTACTCCAATTACAATTGCGCTCATCCCTGCCTTTTCTAAAGTAAGTTCAGAAAAATATAAGGAGGCTTATGAGACTCTAACAAAGTATACTTCTCTCATTATTCTTCCAGTTTCTATAGCTGTAATAATTTTTTCTAAGGAAGGAATAGAACTGCTGCTTGGGGAAGGATACTCTCAAGCTGCCTTCTTTCTAAGCTTGATGACTTTGCTTTATTTGCTGGCTCCCCTTGGGGGTGTTACAATTTATAGTTTTCTAAATGGAATTGGAGAAACAAAGACGAATCTAATGTTAAATATATTGAACGCAGTTTTGTTTGTTCTATTAGCGAGAGTGTGCATGATTAGTTATGGAATTGCAGGCATGATTGTTGCTTCTCTTCTTGCTTCTCTAACTTCGCTAGTTACTGCAATTGTTTATCTAAAAGTTAAGTATGATGTAATGTTCAATGCTCTATGGGCACTAAAGGCTTACTTAGCTTCTTCAATAAGCGTTGTTGTTACGTTCCTTATGTTATGGTTTGCAAATCCAAGTAATAACTTAATTAGACTTAGTGCTGGAGGAAGTATACTTTTTGCCTCTTTCCTAACATTCATGCCTTTGTTGGGCGTTATAAACTCAAAAGACATCGAACTTTTTAAGAAGCTGATTAGTAGTAGAAGAATTTTCTTAGTTCTAATGCCAATATTGAAATATGAGGAAAGATTGACAAAAATCAAGGGAGAAAATAAAAGTTAACTTCTACTTATGCTTAAGCTTCTAATTTCTCATTGTTGCATCCTTTCACTAAGTAAGTAGCCTTAAGTTAACAGTCTCCGTATATTCTGGAAAACATTTTTAAGTACCTAATTCAAAGATTTCCATTAGGTTGAGAAAAGCGGTAATAACAGCAGGTGGTTTAGGAACAAGACTTCTCCCATTTACAAAGGAACTCCCAAAGGAGATGCTTCCGCTTTACGTAAAAGAAGGTAACACAGTAATGCTTAAGCCTCTTCTTCAGGCAATATTTGAGCAGCTTTACGATGTAGGCTTCAAAGAGTTTTGTTTTGTGGTTGGGAAAGAAAAAAGAGCGATTGAAGACCACTTTACTCCTGACTATGAATTTTTAAACTATCTTTTAAACAATGGAAAAACTGAAGTTGCGAATTCAATGAGTAACTTTTATGAAAAAGTTAAAGAATCAGTTCTCTTCTTCGTTAATCAGCCTTCACCAAAAGGTTTTGGAGATGCTGTCCTTAGAGCTAAGCCCTTTGCCAATGAAGATTTTTTGCTTCATGCTGGAGATACTTACATAATTTCCAATGGGAACAAACACATAAAAAAACTTTTGTCTGTTCACGAAAACTATAAAGCTGACGCAACTTTACTAGTTTATGAAGTTGAAGACCCAAGAAGATACGGTGTAATTACACCTGGAAGTTCTAGTGATGATGTTATAGAAGTAGTTGAGGTTGAAGAGAAACCAGAAAAACCAAAATCTCGTTTCGCTATCGCTCCAGTTTACGTCTTTAATCCAGTAATATTCAAGGCTCTTCAAAACATAAAAGAAGGTAAGGGCGGCGAGTTACAGTTAACTGATGCTATTGGAAAACTAATAGGTTGGGGCCTTAAAGTTGTTGCTGTTAAGCTTAGCAGCGAAGAGGAAAGTCTTGATATTGGTACACCTGAAACATACCTTGACGCCATTAACAAAAGCTACAAAAAATCAAAGAGTGAAGTTAGTAATGTACTCCACGACTAAAGTCAAGAAATCTTGCGGGTGATTTATATGAATGAAGTAAATGAAATCTTAAGTCAACTAACAACAGAAGAAAAAGAGAAGCTAAGAGCAAAGAAAGTTCTAGTAACTGGAGGAGGTGGCTTCTTGGGTTCTTGGATTGGTGAAACTTTGCTTGCTTTGGATACAAAAGTTTACTGCTTAGACAACTTTTCTACTGGAGTTCGAAGAAATATAGAAAGTTTAAAAAACAATAAAAATTTTCGTTTAATAGAAGGAGACGTAGAAAATTTCGAAACAGATGAATCATTCGATTTTGTATTTCACTTTGCAAGCAGGCCTGCTCCTGATGATTATGTTCTTCATCCAGTAGAAACATTAAAGGCAAATTCTATAGGAACTTTAAAGATGCTCGAACTTTCTAAGAAAAGTAATGCAACTTTTGTGTATGCTTCAAGCAGCGAAGTTTATGGAGATGCTGAAGTGATCCCAACACCAGAAGATTACTGGGGAAAGGTTAATCCTATTGGAGTTAGGTCATGCTACGACGAAGGAAAAAGATTTAGTGAAGCTCTATGTATGGCTTACTTTAGAGAGTGCAACCTAGATGTTAGAATTGTTAGAATCTTCAACACATTTGGCCCAAGGCTTAGAGCAGACGGTACTTATGGAAGGGCAATTTCAAGATTCTTAACTCAAGCTCTAGGACATCAACCAATAACAATATACGGTGATGGCCAACAAACAAGAAGCTTCACTTACGTTACTGATACTGTAACTGGGATTTTAAAGGTTGCTACTTCAGGTCTAGCGAAAGGAGAGGTTTTCAACATAGGCAATACAGAAGAAACAAAAATAATAGACCTTGCCACTCTAATAATTAAGTTAACAGAAAGCAAATCTAAGATAATTTTCCTTCCTCCTGCAAAAGACGATCCTAGGAGAAGAAGGCCCGACATTACCAAAGCAATGTTAACGTTAAAATGGGCTCCAAGAGTAAGCATAGAGGAAGGAATAAAACGTACTATAGAGTGGCTGAAAAATCAGAAAATTTAACTCAAGAAATTTTTGTCATAAGCAGTTTCAAAATAGATAGACTCAAATAAAAATAGGCTTGTTTAAAAACATCTGCGTTTACAAGTAAACTAGAGACAACAAAGTTGAAGCATTGTAGCAAATTGATTATGATAATGTGAAAAGAACCATTCAAAAGAGGTATTGTCCCCCTAAGATGAAATTGCTTTTTCGAGTAGAAAGAGTTGACGATGACTTAATGAACCAGAGAAACTCTAAGCCTTATTAATCCCAAGAGCGATTAAGACTACGTAGCTTAAAACCCATTCATAATTAAAGTTCCTAGATTTTCCTAGCGCTCGTAACGTAAGTTGTATTGCTTCAAGATGAAAAACAGGTTTTTAAGACTGAGAAGGGGGGTGAAAAGAGAATGAAGAGCCAAACTTCTTAAGCTATCGTCCCCTCCCCAGTCTAACTTATTAGACTTAGAAGGGATTAAAAAATTTTACTCAGCAGAAACTGACGACTTAAAGGTTTAGGTGCAAAGCGCTTATCTTTCAGTCGAACGATAACTAAAAGTTGCTTCAACGTTTAAAGGGCTAAAAAGTAAGAGATAATTCTCTAATTTACAACATTTCTACCGAAGCTGTTAAAGGCTTAAAGTGCCTCAATTATTTGATTGGCGAAAGTGTACTTCTACTAGAAATTTCTTACTTCATGTTTTTTAGCTATTCTTAGGTAGTCAAGGATCATTTTGTTGTGGTCAAAAGCTAAGTTCTTTGGAATTTCAATGAATCTAAAGAATTTTACTTCTTCATTTTCTTCAAGGTTCAAGCTAACTTCACCTTCTTTAATGCTAGCTGAATAACAAACAGCTACAACATGTCTTCCAGGGTGTCTGTTTCTTTCAGAGTAAACTCCAATCAATTTTTCTGGCTCCACGGTTAGACCTGTTTCTTCTTTTACTTCTCTTTTTACAGCCTCTTCTACAGTCTCTCCATATTCTACAAAGCCACCAGGCAAGCTCCAAAATCCCTTAAAAGGTTCGTTTTTCCTTTTTAATAACAAAATTCCTTCTTCTTTAGCAACGATGGCATTAACCGCTAAGGAAGGGTTCAAAGAAGCTCCTATCCTTGTTTTAGGAATCTCCGATTCTTTTTTTCCAAGTCCAATTGCAAGAAATTCAACTTCATTTTCGTACTCCTTTGGATTATATATCCTCCTACCGTCAAAAACTAATGGCCTTCTCATAAATTCTTTAAATTGATTTGCAGATATTTTCTTAAAATCTTCCCATTCGGTCGCGACTATTGCGCAGTCTGCATTACTAACACAATCGAGAGGATCCTTCGCGTAGTAGACTTGGTCGCCAAGCTTCTTAAAAGCATTTTTCATAGCTGCTGGATCATAAACTTTAACTTTTGCTCCTCTCTTAATTAGTTCCTCAACTAGCTTTATTGCAATAGATTCTCTAATATCATCTGTTCCGGCCTTGAAAGCAAGACCAAGAACTGCTACTACTTTGTCTTTGAAGCTACCCAGCTTGCTTTCAACTAGGTTTACAGCGTTTATTGGTTGATACTCGTTAACAATTATTGTTGCGTCTAAAAGCGGTAAGTCCAAGTTTAAAGATCTAGAAAATGATTTTAAAGCTGCAAGATCCTTTGGAAAACAGCTTCCTCCCCAACCTATCCCTGCTTTCAAAAACAAACTTCCAATTCTCTTGTCATATCCTATTCCTCTCGCCACATCTTCAACGTCGGATTTTGGTAACACTTGGCAAAGATTTGCTATCATGTTTATGAAACTAATTTTCATTGCCAAGAAAGCGTTATTCGCATACTTAATTAGCTCAGCATTAATTAAAGAAGTTCTCAATACTGGAGGTAGCATATTATCATAAAATTGCCTATAAAAGTCCTCTAAGTAATCTCCTGATTTTCTGTCGTACTCTCCTATTATTATTCTATCTGGATTCAACGTGTCGCGTATCGCTGAACCCTCTTTTAAAAACTCAGGATTCATACAAATTCCGAAATCTAACCCACATTTCTTTCCAGATGTTTTTTCTATTGTCCTACACACTAGTCCTTCTGTAGTCCCTGGAACTACCGTGCTTTTTACAACTACTAAATGCCAAGTGTTCTTCTCCCTTAATGCTTCTCCTATTTGTGCTGCCGCGCTTTCAACGTAAGACAGATCTATACTCTTATCTTCTTTGCTTGGAGTTCCAACTGTAATAAAAGTTATATCACTTTTAATGATCGCCTCCTTATAATCTGAAGTGAATGTTATTTTTCTGTTTTTAAGAGAAACTTTTAAGAGCTCTTCTAGACCTTCTTCATATATTGTTGGAATACCTCTATTCAGCATGTCTACCTTAGATTTGTCGATGTCATAGCCAACAACATTAATGTTATTGCTTGAAAAGCAAACAGCTGTTGATAAGCCTACATACCCAAGCCCAAATATAGAAACGTTCTTCATTTTCCCTTTTCAATGCAAAGTGTACTTTTTAACTTTATCGGAAGGTCTGAGTTGTAATAGCTTTAACTCGCAGAGAGTTCAATAAACACACTCTGTCTTAGTTCGTGTACTAAATTTTATAAGCTCAAAATAATAGTATTGAGCTCATGAAAAAAACCTTAATCTATTCCATGTCCTGGAAAGAAGCAGAGGAATACTTTTCAAACCACGACCTAGTTATACTTCCCATTGGTTCAAATGAGCAACATGGTCCTCAAAACCCCCTTGGAACTGACTTTATTATAGCTGAAGCAATTGCTGAGGAACTCTCAAAAAGAACAGGTTTTGCTTCTTTAAGATGCGTTCCGTATGGAGTAAGTTTTCATCACATGCATTTTCCTGGAACCATAGCTATAGACGAAGTTGTCTTCATGAACTACATTTATGAAATCTTAAAGTCTTTAAGTAAGTGGAACGTCAAGAAAGTTTTAATAATCAATGGCCATGGGGGAAACTTAAGTTCACTACAAATTTTAGCTAGGAAGGCAAGAGAAGAACTTAACCTCTTAGTATTCATATTTCAGTGGTGGGCACTTAAAAGTTTAGAAAATTACTTTAGAAAAGACGAGCTTGGTCATGCAGCTGCTGTTGAAACCTCGTTTATAGCTTACTTGCATCCTGAGTGGGTTAGTAAAAAAGAAGCAGTTAACGAAGTGCCAAAGGAAAAAGTAAAAGAACTAACATGGTTCACGTACACTAAGGAAGCAACTGAAAGTGGAGTCTTCGGAGTTTCAAAAACTTTTAGTGAAGAGAAGGGAAAGAAGGTATTTGAAGAAGTCTTAGACTACTTAGTAAAGCTTGTCGAGAAGATTGAGAAGGAAAAGTTCTAGCGGTTAGAAAAATGCTAATAGTAATGTGCGGTCTCCCTGCAACTGGAAAAACTACGGTGGCAGAAGCTTTAGCTAAAGTGATAAAAGCTGTTATTCTTAGAACAGACTTGATAAGAAGAGAAATTTTTAAGGAAGGAAAACTTGAGGAAGTCTTAAGTTCAAAAGAACCTTTAATCTATGATTTACAAAGAGTCTTTGATCCTTTACCAAAAATTCCAGAAGAATATCAAAAGCTAATATGGAAACAAAATGAAATTGTCTACGAAGAGCTCCTAAGAAGAACCGAGAATCTACTAAGGCAAGGAGAAAATGTAATACTTGATGGAACCTTTTCAAAAAGAGCCTTAAGGAACAAAGTTTATGGTATTGCAAAAGCTTACCATAAAAACGTTTACCTAGTTTATTGTACGTGTGATGAGGAAATAATAGAAAAAAGACTTTCATATAGAGAGCGAGAAAAAGAAAGACTAAGCAACGTAACTAAGATGGATGTTTACTATAAAGTAAAAGAAAACTTTGAAGAACCTTTTAAGGATGATGTTCCAATAGTACACTATGATAGTGGGAAAGATGAAGTTGAAATTTGGAATAAACACCTTGGCAACGAAAAAGAAATCAAATTGATCGTTAGTGCGATAGCGCATAAGTTCTAGGCTGTACAGACTTACAGCCTTCTTCATTAGTTTCTTTCTTATTAGGTAAGTATGTTAAGGTTCCAGTACTCCTATTTTTCAAGGTAAAGAGTTTTCCTTTTCTTGTTCTGCTCTTTTTATTTTTTCACTTACCTTTTTAGGTAGAGCATAGTCCTCTCTTCTTTCTTCAGTTGCCCTTACAATGGATAACCCTTTTCCATTTTCTATGTTTATCTCATGAAGCTGTAGACTGTGTTGTGTTTGTCTCATCTTTTCAACTATAACGTATCTCTTCAAGATTCCTTCCCTTATTCCCCTTCTAAACCTTATGATTCCATCAGATACATGCTCTACACCCCATCCAAATGCGCTTGAAGTTGTAATTGCATACTGAGAAGTAACTAGTATCGTGAAGTCCCATTTACTTAAAACCTTCTTTAAGTAGTATGAGTACCTTCTAGCCATTGCTGGCTTATCTAACCAAAAAGCCGACAAAGAGTCAACAACAACTCTCGACCTACCAAAACCAAGAAATTTCTTTCCTTCTATTATTTTTTCTACGAGCTCCTCCAACTCTAAACTCTTCAAGGACCATTGCTCATCTTTACCCATAAGTGCATCGATAAGCACTAACTTTTTTTCATTAATTGCTTTTTCAAAGTTAAATCCAAACTGTGCTGCTTGCCTAACTATTGATTCTTTACTTTCTTCAGTTGTTACGTATATGCACTTGTCTCCAACTTTTATACCTTCGTTTGTGAAGTGAATACAAAATATTGTCTTTCCAGTACCCGGCTCTCCAGTAATCGCAACAAAGAAGCCTCTAGGTATTCCTCCCTCTATCAGTTCATCGAATTCCCGAATTCCAGTTGATAACCTTTCTATGCTTACCATTCAGTATTTACAAACTTTTCTTTAGTTAAAAACTTTACTTCTTTAATTGGCTGTTAGCAATTTTATGTTCGTGTTAGCACTCCCTTAGAGTTAAAAACTCTAAGCTTCAACAAGTTTCTCCTTAGGAATTAAATTAACTAAAAATACTAATAGAAAGATCCAATAAATAAACTACATTATTTCTAGTCTTCTAAAGCTTATGATAAAATGAAATCCAATTGGTCTCAACTTAAGACTTCTAAGTGAAAGACTTATATAAAACACGTTGATAAGCTCATTAAGTAATAATGAACCAAAGAAATCCAACAGTAGTTTTTCCAAGGCCAGGGGAGATAGTGCTTGAGGATAGAGAAGTGCCAAAGATTAAAGAAAATGAAGTCTTAGTTAGAACAAAGAAAAGTTTGATAAGTATAGGAACTGAGCTAACTATACTTAGTGGACAATTTCCTCCAAAATCTTACTGGGCTAGCTACGGAAGGTACCCCTTTGTTCCAGGCTATAGCAACATAGGCGAAGTAGTTGAAACTGGTTCAAATGTTAGCAAGGATTTGCTGGGAAAGGTTGTAGCCTCTTATTCACCACATGCGCTTTACAATGCTGTTTCGCAAGATGCTTTAAGGCTTGTTCCCAGCGAACTTTCTCGCGAAGATGCTTCCTTTTTCACTATTGCAGAAATTGTAATGAATGGCGTTAGGAGAAGCCAGCTAACGTTTGGGGAATCAGTTGTTGTTTACGGCGCTGGCCTCTTAGGTCAACTTACAGCAAGAATTTGCAAGATAGCAGGAGCTAAGCCAATAATAGTTGTTGATATCTCTGATTATAGGCTCAGCTTCCTACCAGATAATATAGTAAGGATAAATTCCTCTACTCAAGACGTTGTTTCTGAGGTAAGAAGATTAACTAAAGAAAGACTAGCTGATGTTGTCTTTGAAGTTACTGGAAACCCTAACATAATTACAGAAGAGCTTAAGTGCTTAAGGAAACTAGGGAGGTTCGTAGTTTTAAGCAGCCCAAGAGGACCTTCAACAATAGACCTTCACGACTTTTGTAATGCTCCTAGCTTTACGTTCATTGGAGCACACAACAGTTCTCATCCTCCAGTCGAAACTTTAAACAATCCTTGGACTTACAAAAGACATGCTGAGCTTTTCTTTGATCTTCTTCTTAGTAAAGAACTGGATGTTTCAAAGTTGATAACTCATAGAGTATCTTACAAGGATGCACCAGAAGTTTACAAAGAGCTGCTTGAAGATAGGACAAAGGCAATAGGTGTAGTCTTAGATTGGGAAAGTTAACTGTGTAGCTTATTTCGTAAGAAATAAATTTTTATCTTTCCTTTTACTCTTCATTTCTATGGATGTAATTGAAGCAATAAAGTCTAGAAGAAGCATTAGAAGTTACAAAAAAGAAGACGTAAGCGATGAAGATTTGAACAAGATACTAGAAGCTGCTACTTGGGCTCCATCGGCTGGAAACTTGAATCCCTGGGAGTTCATAGTTATTAAAGATGAAGAAAACAAGAAAAAGTTGTCAGAGGCTGCTTTAGAGCAGTACTTTATCTCTGAGGCTCCAGTCGTAGTTGTAGTTTGTGCAAACGTTACAAGAACTTCTTCTGTTTATGGAGAAAGAGGAAAAAGACTTTACTGTATTCAAGATTGTGCAGCAGCAACTCAAAACTTACTGTTGGCCGCTCACAGCTTAGGTTATGGAACGTGCTGGGTTGGCGCTTTCGATGATCAAGAAGTTGCTAAACTCCTAAAATTGCCTTCTAACGTTATTCCTCTTGCAATAGTTCCAATTGGAAAGCCAAAGGAAAAACCAGTTACTCCTCGAAGGTTACCTCTAAGCAAAGTAGTTCACTATGAAACTTTCAATGGATAAAATTGAAATACTACTTTAGCTTAAATAGTGCTATGAGTTCAAAGCTTGGTATTTCAAGTAGAGCGTTGCAGTCTGGAGCCGAAACTGCCTTCTTAGTACTAGGAAAAGCAAAAGAACTTGAAGCTCAGGGAAAAAGTATAATACACTTAGAAATTGGAGAACCGGACTTTGATACCCCAAGTTACATTAAGGAGGCGGCAATCAAGGCTCTGAACAAAGGAGAAACCCATTACACTCCAACTCCTGGTATTTCTGAACTTAGAAAAGCAATAGCTGAAAGGACGATGCAAGATTTTGGTGTTGAAGTTGATTGGAAGGATGTTTCAGTAACTGTAGGAGCAAAAGAAGCCATTTTTGTTTCTCTAGCTACTATAGTAGAAGAGGGTGATGAAGTAATTTATCCAAACCCTGGATATCCTGCTTATGAGGCAGGAATAAGGTTCTTTGGAGGCATCCCAAAACCACTAATGCTAAAGGAAGAGAACGAGTTTAGAATGACTTCAGAAGAAGTTAATTCATTAGTTTCAAACAAAACAAAGGCAATAATAATAAATTCTCCAGAGAATCCAACAGGTTCAGTGCTAAGTAAGGAAGATGTAAAAGGAATAGTTGAAATAGCCAAGAGTAAAGGAATCTATGTTATCTCTGATGAAATCTACAAGTACATAATCTACGATGAACTAAAGCACTACTCTCCAATTCAGTTCGATGAGAGTAGAGAAAACACCATTCTAATAGACGGTTTTTCAAAGAGCTATGCTATGACTGGCTGGAGACTTGGTTACATCATAACTCCGAAGCATTTAACTCAGCCACTGCAAAAGATCCTTAACTTAATTACCTCGTGTCCCTCCTCTTTTTCTCAAGTAGCCGCGCTTGAGGCTTTAAAAGGAGGGCTAAGCTCAGTAAAAAAGATGGTCGAGCAATATGCTGTAAGAAGAGAAGCATTAGTCGAGGAAATCTCCAAAATAGAAGATGTAAGCATGGTAAAACCAAAAGGTGCATTCTATGGCTTCGTAAACATAAAGAATGTAACTAATAAAACGAACTTAGAAAGCTCTAAGTTAGCTTCAGTTTTGCTTGAAAACTATGGAGTTGCAGTTCTGCATGGTACTGCTATGGGCTCAAATGGAGAAGGCTACCTCAGGATAAGTTATGCTAATTCTATAGAGAACATAAGAGAAGGCATAAGAAGAATGGGTAGAGCCTTTAGAGAACTAACTAATAGGAAAGCTTAAACTTTGGTGAATTAAGTTGAATTCTGAACAAAAGAAATTCTTTGCCCACCCTACTGCAATAGTGGAAGAGGGTGCTACGATTGGAGAAGGAACAAAAATATGGCACTTTGTTCATGTAAGGAAAGGAGCAAAGATAGGGAAAAATTGCAACATCGGGAAAGACGTTTATATCGATGTTGACGTTGAAATAGGTAACAACGTAAAAATTCAAAATGGTGTTTCTGTGTACAGAGGTGTAAAAGTTGAGGATGATGTTTTTCTTGGACCTCACATGACGTTTACAAATGACCTTTATCCTCGCTCCTTTAACCAAAATTGGGAAGTTGTTAAAACCTTAGTAAAAAAAGGTGCAAGCATAGGTGCGAACGCAACTATAGTTTGTGGCATAACTATTGGGGAATATGCTATGATTGGAGCAGGCTCAGTTGTAACTAAGAGTGTCCCTGATTTTGGGTTAGTTTATGGGAATCCTGCTAGACTTAAAGGTTTTGTTTGTTACTGTGGTAGAAAACTTTCTAACGTTGTACATCAAGACGAAAGTTACGTTACATTCAGATGTTCATACTGCGGAAAAGAAGTAAAGATTCAGAGGCAATACTATGAGGAACTCTTTAAATAGAAAAGTTAATGGAAAGAAGAAACTCTGATGTTTATGTCTCTTGGCTATAACTCAAGACAGCTAAGAAAGATACTAACTGGGATAGCAAAAGGAAAATCGTTAAATTCTTCTTTTGTTAAGTATACAATGTCTTTTATTTTTCCAACACTTCTCTTATGAAATTCAGCTTTTTTACTCCACTTTACTTCAAATCCAATAAGTTTGTCCAACAAGACTAAATCAATTTCAAAGCCGTTTTTCCAGTACCCTATTCTAAACTTTCTTGCTATGTGAGAAGCTACAACACTCTCTACTATCTTTGATCTTTCTGGTAAGTTTACAAGGCACCAGTCAGAAAAAACCAAGTAAAGGAAAGGGTCTATCAAATGAATCTTCCTTTCCTTGTAAAACACTTCTATAGCTTTATTTGGCTCCACGAAATAAACATTTTTCACAACAAACAGTTTTTCAAATAAATCCAAATAGTAGAATACTGTCTTATGCGATTTTATTTCAAATTCTTTCGCTATGCTGTTTAGGCTTACTGTTGAGGGAAGTTTTTCTATTGTAGCTTTCAAAACTCTTTTTGCTATTGCTTCACTTCTCTTCAGTTTTGCAAGGTCATAAATAAAAGCAGAAAGATAAACGTCCTTCGCATCTTCGGAAATCTCCCTTCTTTCTAAAAAGGATTTTATAGCTAAAGGAAATCCTCCGCTCTCTAAGTATGTCTCAAAGGCTTCGTTCAATTCTTCTTTCCAAGGAAGTAGCTTAAGACATTTTTCTCTTATTTCACTTATGCTGAGTTCTTCAACCTTTTCTAATTTTTCGAATAAGTTTGGGTTAAAAATTTTTATGAATTCTCTAAAGCTTAACGGGTAAAGGACAAAGTCTCTACCAAAACCTCTTCTTCCAGGAAAGGTTTCCACTTCTCTTTTTGCAAACATACTCAAAGAGCCCGTTAGGAGTAAGACATCATTTTTGAAATCTCCTGTATCTATCCTGAACTTTATTGCTCTAAACCATTCTTTTGGGAACGTAACCTCGTCTAAGAG
>JAAOZO010000077.1 GCA_011605715.1 Nitrososphaerota archaeon
AGTATAGTCACCCTTGTAAAACCTCTCAACATAACTCCTTGGTGGCATATATGGCGTGTGTGGATCCCAGTAGTGTATGAAGAGGAAGAAAGGTTTATCACGATTCCTATTGATGATATCCAAGGCTTCCTTAACCTTGGTGTTAACAACTTCACCATTAACTTTAACACCCATTGATATCGTTGCTAAGCCACCAATGTCAATATAGTAGTCAAAGCCCCATGCAAACCAACCAGCATTTACTAC
The DNA here is from genome assembly GCA_011605715.1 of Nitrososphaerota archaeon. GTDB lineage: Archaea > Thermoproteota > EX4484-205 > EX4484-205 > JAAOZO01 > JAAOZO01. Next base: position 247 of record JAAOZO010000077.1, read on the forward strand.
ACCAGACCTTGTGGCTAGGTTATCTGTAGCTACAGTTAGGTAACCTGCATCATTAAGCAACTGAGGTAAAGTATGCACCTCATAACTTCTTAACTGGGCTAAGCCCGCATGACAAACGATACCGTGGATAAGTGGGCTGATGCCAGTGAAGATCGTTGTGAACGACGGATGTGTTGGAATAGCCTCAGAGTAATGGTTAGTGAAAAAGACAGAGTCACGAAGCAGAGAGTGAATACTAGGCATATTCGCTTGATTAACCCTATCAAACCTAAGAGTATCAAAAGCAACAAGAACAACATTAAACTTACGCGTAGTCATATTGCTACTACTCACGTACATATTAATTAACCAATCTATGGGTTATTGGCCTCTCTTTGTAGGTGCAATGCTCTTTACTTTGTAACTAAGTTATAGAAAAGCTTCAAACGTAATTAAAGTTTTCGTTAAACGAAGTTACGTAGTAATTCTTCGAGATTATTTTCCTTGCAGTAAGAAAGTTTGTAGACTAGATCACGTTTATCTTAATTTATTTAACTTGCTCAACCAAGAAGAAGTAATAAAACTAAAAGCTTAGAGGTGTAATAGTGTGGAGCTTAAGTTAACAGAGCATCTTTTGCCCTTGGTAAAGCTTAAATACTACTTTTGTCTTAATAAAAATGATGAGTGAAGTAAAGGTATCTACAAAAGGGCAAATAGTTATCCCAAAAGACATTAGAAAAAGAATGGGCTTAAAGCCAGGTGACAAAGTTAAAATCGAGGTTTTAGAAGGGAAAAAAGCGATCATACAACCAATCGTGAGTCCTCCAGAAGATATTTTCGTGAAAGCTAATAGCGAAGTCATTGAAAATGCGTTAAGAGAGGCCGACAAACAAGATGAGGCAAAAATTAGAAGGCTTTTAATGAATCTTGGAATTCAAGATTGAATCGTGCTTCCATTGATACTGGTGTGTTAATAGAATACATTAATCTAACAGGTTCTCTTCATAAGGAAGCCAAAGCAGTTATTCAAAGTGTTCTCGATGGAAAGATTATTGCTGTTATACCCCATCCTGTGCTTGCAGAAACTTACTACGTTTCGGCTAGAATCTATGAAAAACATAATCTTACAAACCCTGAACAAAGAGCTAAAAATTTCGTTGAGTGGATTTATAGATCTCCAAATTTCTCTATAGCAGAACCTTCACTTGAACTTGCTATACTTGCTGGACGCATAAAAAGGAAATTCAATCTAGCTTTGACTGATGCGTATGTTCTAGCTTCTGCAAAACTTTACAAAGCTAAGGCAGTATTTAGGTCAAAAGAAAAAGAGATAACTGATAAATTAGAGGATATAACTAAGGAATACGATGTAGTGTTTCTTGAACAGTAATTTTTGTTTTAGTCGTAACTAAATGAAAAGCATTATTTATTCTTAAGTGGTTAGACGAAGAACCTGAATTATGCTACTACGATCACGAGATTTCTTCAAATCACCATAAGGCGACTCCCGACTTTAGTTGTGGAATCAGTTACTCATAAAGATACACTCAGTAGTAAAAGGGAAGGTAAGCAAAAATCTCAATAAAGCTCTTTTTGAGAATAAAAATGTATTCTCAAAATTAGTACAGCGTTAACCTTGCTTGAAAAACGACAAGTTTAATCTTATTGTTAAAAATACAAACTCATTGCTTTTAGATAAAACACTTAAATATCAGAATCTTCTAATGGTTACAACATGGGGGAGACACATAAGACCATTTTAATGCATCTGAATCAGTATGAAATTAAGTTCTTACTAAAGCCGTTTTCTTTCTCAATAGAACATAACTCAAAAGAAGTTCTCTCAAGCGTTCCAAGGAATGACTTAGAACTAAAGAGTTTTAAGAAAAGTAAGGATGAGGTTACTTTAAACTTTCTTGATTCCTCTGGCAACGAATTAACCTTGAGCTTAAAGTTAACTTCAGATACTCTTTTCATAAATTGGGCTTCTAACTTTGAAGTAAACTTCACCGAAGGTTATTGCATAAGCGACTTTCTTTATGGCGCAGGCTTTCTTGTTCCTCAAGATTTTCCATTTAACAGCAATTTTGAATCTACTTCTTTTCCCTCAGGAAATGTACAGGTTCCTTACGTCTTTACTTCATCAGGATTAGGTATTCTGATGCTTGATTACAAACCAATTCATGTGTCTTATAGCTTAGATGTTTCAAGCAAGAAGAATATACTTAAATTTGGTAGAAAAGATAGCTCTCTTCAATACCGTATAATACTTGGTAACGATGTGACTGACCTTTACTATAAGTTCATAAGCATAGTTGGTAAGCCAAGGTCTGCTCCATCTGAAGTTGTCTTTACTAAGCCAATATACAGTACTTGGGCTCAATATAAAACAGCAGTAGACCAAGAAAAAGTTTTGCAGTATGCTAAGGATATCATTAAGTACAATTTTCCATTAGGAATAATTGAGATAGACGACAAATGGGAAGTTCATTATGGAGATTTTGAATTTGACAATTCTAAGTTTCCAGATCCAAGATCAATGGTTCAAGAACTACATAACCTAGGCTTCTTGGTAACTCTATGGGTTTATCCTTTCATAAACTTAGACTCAAAGAATTATCAGTTTGCTGTAAGTGAGAAATTGTTAGTAAGAGACAAGTCTGGCAATCCAATAACTGTAAGATGGTGGAATGGTGAAGCAGGGTTGTTAGATTTCACGAATCCAAAAACATACGAGTGGTTTAAAGAAAAGTTGTTGAACTTACAAAAAAACTATGGATTTGATGGATTTAAGTTCGAT
>JAAOZO010000062.1 GCA_011605715.1 Nitrososphaerota archaeon
CAATATCTCTAGCGTGGAGTTTTGTGATAAGTTCTAGGTCCTGCATTTGACCCTATATTCTCTTGGCTGTAGTTAGATTTTAAGCGTTTCGCTGTTGAAGCTAAAAGTCACAAGTTTTGAAGAAGTAATATTCACCTATCAGTATAGCATTGTAGAGTTATCTTAACCTCTCAAGAAAAAGTAAAAGATATAAGAGTATTCCCTTTATACTTCGTGTTATTTTTAAAAATAACCAAACAAAGAGATGCCTGCTTCCTTCTTACGAGGCAAAGATAAGCTGATTTTTAAAGTTCCTTTTCTGAAAAATCCTCTATTGCCGACATTATTGCTTCAAACCCTCTTTTGAAAAAAAGTTCTGTGGTCTTATCCTTAATACCATACAATCCCATTTCTGTAAATCCTATTACTAGAGGATTACCAACATCGCTTTTCAGTAAACTTATTGTATATTGCTTCGTTTTTTCAGGACCCTGATAAAAAACAGTCTCAGGAAAGTTCAGCCATATGACTACATTTGAACCCCATGCAGCTCTTGCTTCCGTTATAGAAAGGTTACCAACAGGTAGCGGAGTAAAGGCTTCAACAACATCTACTTCAGTCTCGGCTATAACCTCTTTGAAAGCTTTTAAATTCAAAGCATGAGCATGTATTGAACATATCTTTCCCTTGTTTTTAAGTTGCGGCACATAACGCTTATAAAACGGAAGGCAATAAGTTCGAAACTCATTTGGACCATACAATCCGCTTAATTCACCCAAAGATACAAAATCAGCAGGTGAATTTACAACTATAGGCCAAGCCCTCTCGTTGTAGCGTTCTAAAGCATCTAACAGTTTACGAAAATCGTTAAAATTAACACGTTGTTCTAGTGCCCATTTAATTTGTCCAAAGTAATCGAAAGAAGTTTCGCTTAACAAATCATATGGCGGTCCAATTCCTTCTCCACGTACTATTCCATCGTTTCCGTAATCCCTAACCGCGTTAAGAAAATCCTCGTAATTATCGTGGAAAACAGTGTTGTCTAGCATATAAATAACCGGCTCATAGTCTTTTTTATCTTTAATCATTCTTTCTACGTATATTGCTCCACCGTCGGCAATTCTTCCAACATATATTTTACGAGAAGTCGAAACATTTCCTACAGGCGTTTTATAGATAGTGTACTCTATACCGTTTTGAATCCAGTGCTCAGTTCTTACATCTGGGGTCTCGGTCCAGTACAAAGGATGGCGATGGCAAAGACCCATTCCTCTATTTCGGAGTTTTCTTTCAAAGGTACCTCTAGGTATAAGGTTGTCATACGGTGCAAATGGAATAACCTCAGCAGACTTCTTGTAGAGTACCTTCATAATGCTTTCTCGAAAAGATTTCATAGTTGCAACGTTGCACCTATTTTACTTTGAAACAAATTGCTTTGAAAATGCGTCTCGAATTCCATCTCCTAATAGCGCAAAACCTATTGAAACAACAGCAATTACAAGACCTGGAAAAATTGGCCACCAAGGTGCTATAACAAGATAATCTTGCCCTGCAAAAACTTCTGAGCCCCACTCAGGTGAAGGAGGTTGCGCCCCAAGACCAAAGTAAGATAATCCTGCGTAGGTTAAAATTACTCCACCTAAGTCTAAAGTAGCATAAGTAACCATAGTTGGAAGAACATTAGGTATAACATGCCTTAATATTATCTGATAACTAGACAAGTTACTAACTTTAGCAGCTTCAACAAATCCTAAAGTTCTAATCCTAAGAGTTTCAGCTCTAGCAAGTCTAACGTATGTTGGCCACCAGGTAGCAGTAAGGGCGATTGCCGCATTCTTTACACCTGGCCCCAACACCACTGCTATTGCTATAGCCAATATTATTGATGGGAACGACAAAAAGATATCGGTAACTCGCATTATGACTTCATCAACCGCTCCACCTATATACCCCGATAAAGTTCCTAAAACTAAGCCAATTATCATTGAGAAAATTATAACTTCAAAACTAACAAGTGCATCTGTTGGAGCAGCAGCAAGCAACCTACTGAATATGTCCCTTCCATATCTATCAGTGCCAAACAAATGCTTAGATGAAGGTGGCAACAGTGTTGAAGAGAGATCCATTTTTATTGGGTCATACGGCAATATGTATTGCCCTAAAAGTGCAATAAGGATTGAAATAAAAAGAAAACTTATAACAATAAATAGCCCTAATAATGCTAGACGATCCTTTATAATGCTTCTAGCCACTCTTTGATAGAAGGTATTTCTTTTTGTACTTTTCTCTTTATTTTTTTGGTTATCTTTCATGGCTCATCACTCAAGGGTAATTCTAGGATCAAGAAGCGCATAAAGAACATCCGCTATAAAGTTCATTGCAACGATTATTAAAGTAAATAAGAAGGTTGTTCCCATTATAGCAGGTATGTTGAACATAAGTAACGCCTGTGTAGTATATCTACCCATTCCTGGTAATGAAAATATATTTTCAATGAATAAACTCCCACCTAAAAACCATGCTGTTAAAAGAGCAAGCATAGTTACAGTGGGTATCAGCGCGTTTCTTAAGCTATGCTTGTAAAAAACCTTATTTCTGTCTAACCCTTTTACTTTTGCTGTTTTTATGTATTCCATCTCTAAAACTTCTATCATAGACGACCTTACTAACCTAGTTATTATCCCAAACGAAGACAGTGCTAGAGTAAGAGATGGTAGTAACATGTGGTATAGATTGTCAAAAAATGCATTTATGTTGCCTGTTAACAGAGCATCAACCATTATTAAACCAGTTATCGTTGGTGGTCTTGCAACGTTTAAAGATAACTGACCAGACGTTGGAAATATTTTCAACCAGTAACCTAAAACAAGAAGTATGACAAGAGCTACAACAAAAATTGGAATAGAAGTGCTAATTAAATAACTGAGCCTAACAAGATTATCCCACGCTTTTCCTCTGTGAGTTGCTGATAAAACACCTAAGGGTATACCTATAATCATCGAAAATATAAGACTTAAAACAGTTAGTTCTATTGTAACAGGTAAATACATACCTATTTCTGTAAGTATTGGAATTGAGCTATATGGGTCTATACCCCAGTCTCCAGTAAATAAACCAAGAACGTAGTAAAAGTACTGCATGTAAATTGGTTCATCAAAGTGGTACTTCTTCATCAAAGCTTTTAACAAATCAGGATTGGGCTTTGGTCCAATCCAAGCTCTTGCTGGGTTCGGTACTACAACACGAGAAATGAGAAACGTAAGAGTAGTCACACCAATAAGTACAAACATAGACATAAGAAACCTTCTTAAGATAAATGTTGATACGGCCATTTTTGTCTCACCTTTTATTAAATAGGTGGCAAGCTACCCAGTGAGTTTCACTAATTTTTTCTAGTTTTGGAGAAATTTTTTTACAAATTTCCATAGCATATGGACACCTTGGATGGAATCTGCAACCAGAAGGAGGATTAATAAGGCTTGGTACTTCTCCAAAGTCTTTTACTGTTATTCTATTTTCTGGATTTGGATGTGGTACGCATGCTGAAAGCAACTTTGTATATGGATGAAGCGGATTGTTGATTAAATCATCTACAGCTCCAATTTCAACTAGCTGGCCAGCATAAATAACTGCAACTCTATCGCTGACGTAGTTAACTACGTTTACGTTATGAGAAATGAAAAGATAAGTTAATCCAAACTCTTCCTGAAGTTTAATTAGTAAGTTAAGTAGTTGTGCTTGAATCGAAACATCTAGAGCGCTAGTTGGCTCATCTAGTACTATGAACTTAGGCTTTTTTATTAAAGCTCTTGCTATTGCAACTCTTTGCTTTTGACCACCGCTTAGCTCGAAAGGATACCTATTCATTATTTCTTCAGACAATCCAACCCTATTTAACATTTCTATCACACTTTTTTTAACTTCCTCTTTTGACATCTTTTCATTAAGCAATGGCTCTGAAACAATATCTTTTACTTGTAGCATTGGATCAAGTGAAGAATCTGGATCTTGAAAAACAGCTTGTACCTCAAGCTTGTTAAGTTTTCGTAGCTTGAATAAATCTTCTCCCATAAAAGTTACCTTGCCTGAATTTGGTTTAATTAGTCCCAAAAGTATTCGAGCTAATGTTGTTTTTCCTGATCCACTTTCGCCAACGATTCCTAGCGTTTCTCCCTTAAGTACAGAAAAACTTACGTTGTCTAGTACTCTCATGAATTTTCTTTTTCTAGACAAAACCTCGATTAAACCTCGGCTTAAAGGAAAGTCTTTTGTTAAGTTCGTTACTTCTACTAAATTCAATCTTTTCACCACTTTCTACTTATAAAGAAAGCACGCAACTTTGTGATTTTCCTTTACTTCTAACAGTTGTGGTTTAGTACTGTAACATTCAGGCTTTGCCTGGTCACACCTTGGAGCAAATGGACAACCGAGAGGTAAAGAAGTTAAATCCGGAACTTCTCCTTTAATTGAGAATAATTTGTTTGTTCGTTTATTTCCCTGAGGAAAGGACTTTAGCAGAGCTGTTGTGTAAGGATGTAGGGGGTCTCTAAATAAATCATAAACAGATGCCTCCTCCACTAAGGAGCCTGCATACATTACACCTACACGATTACTGACATTAGCGGCTACGGCTAAGTCGTGAGTAATAAAAAGAATGGAAGTTGAATACTGCTCTACCAAGTTCTTCATGAGATTAAGTATTTGAGCCTGTGTAGTTACATCTAGCGCGCTTGTAGGTTCATCGGCAATTAGAAACTCTGGTCTTAAGGAGAGAGCCATAGCTATCATTATTCTCTGACGCATACCACCACTAAGCTCATGTGGATAAGAATTAGCCACTCGCTCTGGATCAGAAATGCGTACACTTTTAAGAACCTCTACTACTTCTGACATGATTTCATCACTTTTCCAGCTTCTAGGACTTCTTTTTGCTTTTTTCGGCATTACATCCCAAGCACTTTTAAAACCTTGTTTTTCAGTAGGGCCATAGTTGTAGATTTCTTGAAGGTTTAAACTTTCATTTCCTCTTTGCACTCTAACTTGTATTGCTTCGGCCACTTGATCTCCTACCTTGAACACAGGGTTAAGAGAGTTTAAAGGAGATTGAAATATCATAAATATTCCAGTACCTCTAATTTTTCTTAAATCATCATCAGATAAATGGTTAATAGAAAAATCTTTAAAAAAAATATTACCAGAAGTTATACGGGCTGGAGGCGTTGGAAGAAGTCCGCTAATACTAAGTCCTAGCGTACTTTTGCCGCAGCCACTCTCGCCCACCAGCCCATATACTTCTCCTCGCAGTATAGACAAAGAAACTCCGTTTAAGGCCTTTACTTGTCCATAAATTGTGTTATACGTCACTTCCAGTTTATCTACAGATACTGTTGGGTGAGCCTTCTGCATACGTGTAGCGTCCCTCTCCTTTTAGGGGTCTACGTAATGAATTAAGCTCAACACAGGGTATGTTGTAACTCCAGTACATGTTGGGTCGTATCTAATACCTGCAATGTTTGTAGTTGATATGTAGTAAACATAACCGAAATCCATTTGGCAGAAGTATATATAAGGTACATCTTCATATATGTATCTGTAAACTTTTGCATAGTCATTTCTTATTTGATTGTCATCTAAAGAATACATAGCTTCTACCAGTAACTTATTTACTTCCGGATTGTAGTAACCAGCAGGGTTGAACATTTGATTTTCTGGTTCTTCGTATAGCATTGTGTTCAGAAGGTCGTTAGGAGCATAGAAGTCAGGAGAATAAACACCCCAAAGACCAATCTGATGCCAAGTAGAATTGTATGGAGTATTTGGTAGCGAATAGCTAGAATAGAACACTGTTGGCGATTGAAGCACAATGTCTAATTGGATTCCAATGTCTGCAAGATTAGATTGAACGATTAAAGCAATTTCTTCCAAAGATTTATAGCCAGAAGGAAGATCCATTCTTATTGGTGGTAAACCTTTTCCATCAGGGTATCCTGCTTTTGCCAAAAGTTCTTTAGCTAAAGTTATATTGTACTCGTAGTTATGTAAGCCTTCTGGATTATAAAATGGAAAACCAATCCAGTTTGGTCCAAAGACATCAGTAGTGCCTCGCCCCAAGTACACTTTCTCTAGGATAGCAGAATAATTTATTGCATGAACAATGGCTTGCCTCACAAGCTTGTTAGAAGTTGGACCAGTCACAGTGTTGAACGTGGCGAAAACCAGATTTGGAGCTGGTATATTTAGAGGCCATTCATCAGGAAATGTTACGTTTGATACTCCTTGAACCAGCCCAAAGTCTGAAGGATCCAAAGTTATTATCTGTGCTACGCCTGCTTTTAAATCGCTTACACGTGTTAGTGGATCAGGTCTATACCTACATACAAACCTCTTCACAAATCCTGGAGGATAGCCTGTGTCGTTTAGTATTTTTGCATCTGTTCCTGTAAGATTGTTACCCCAGTAGTTTTCTGTCTTTTCCAAAATTATGTGGTCATGAGGAACAAATTCAACAACTTTGTATGGTCCTGTACCATCACCAGTGTAGTTTGCTGAAGTATAAGTATTATATTGCAATGGTTTGATACCCCCATGGTTAACTGTTGGTAAAGGATCGCAAACTAAACCTATTCCACTTGCAAGACTTGCAAGGAACCACCTATATGGCTTAACCAAGTGGAACTGTATAGTGTAGTCGTCTATAACTTGAATTGCGTTGTTTGGATTCTTAGCAACCTTTTCAACATCTGGCGGAGGGTTGGTTAAAGATGTAAGCTTGTTTAAATCATCTGCAGTCACTCCACTCATATTAAGAGATAGTGACCATATCCAAGAGGGTCCTAAAACCCAACTTGCATAATAACTCCACCAAACAGCATAAGCATTGAATGGGTCGCCGTTGTGAAACTTTACCCCTTTCCTCAGGTAAAATGTATATGTCTTACCATCGGGAGAAACTTCCCATCTTTCTGCGAGCAGAGGGAGAACCTGCGTAGGGTTTGACAAGTTATACCACACTAAAGGCTGATAAGTAGCCCAAATAGTAGATCCATAACCGTACAAACCAAACAAACCAACTTGTTCGCCCATGTCTTCTTGGGTGTCAATTACTATGGTATCCGGAACTACTTTAGCAGGAGGTTTTGTAGCAGGTTTTTGAACAAGAACAAAAATTACTCCTGCAACGATTACTACCAGTACTATTGCTATTGCAATTAGTTGAGTTGATACTTTGCCTGATTTCTTATTCATCCTTTTCACCTCTTACGTTCTCTTATGTAAAAAATTAGAAAATATAAACCTTTAAACCTTATTAATTAGCATTTTTAAATCTAATATTTTGCTTAAACTTTCTTACTGTCATATTTGAGTTAGCCCTAGAGCCCCTCGAGCTTATCTTTTAAAAGTAGTTTTTCTCAATTTTCTTCAGAAAATTTAGTTGAACAAGTCCGCCATAATTAAGTTACTCTTTTTTACTTTCAGCGACTTCTTAGCTTCCTAATATATATATTGTATAGCTCTTTAAAAATCACTGGGCCAACTGTACCATATTTACTGTCAGTATAAAAACTGCAACTTCTAGGAAAAGATTTTCTTTTAAGCCTTAAGTTAAGAGTCTTTCAGCTTCCAAAAGGTTTCATATAGAGTATACTCTGTCTCTTATACACATCT
>JAAOZO010000122.1 GCA_011605715.1 Nitrososphaerota archaeon
CGTTAGCTACAACTACTAGAATCATTTCTTCATTGAAATAAACAGCACATTTTATAGCATTGTTGTTTGCCTTTACATAACCTGCGGTATAATCCTTAAACTTAAACTTAGACAAATCGAAGGCCCTGAAGGCTTCGAACAACGTAAGCGTAGGTTTTTCTACAGAACCTAAACCACCAACTGGAAATGCACCAAATAAGGAAAGTTTAGTATTTAGATTCCAAGCGGTTTCTTCTCCTTCTAGTAAGAGATAGTTTGGACAAGGAAGCTTCTGGATTTTCTCATTCATAAATGTTAGATGCATCGTGTTTGGTGGAAATTCTTCAAGTGAAGGAATCTCTTCCCATGAGGAGCAATCTTCAAACATTATCTGAGCATCTCCATAGTTTGCTAGTGAAACGCAGGGGAACCAACCAGACTGATGTAAGAGCATTATTCCACTTTCTCCAACGAGTTCTCTAGTGTACTCTAAAAAGTCTATAACATCATCTATAATTGAGTGGTCATATTCTTTGTGCAACTTGTTGCTACAGAACCAGTAATGAGCATAGTCATAGTAGACTCCATCAAAACCAAGCGTTTTTACCACTTTTTCTACGTACTTCTTGAGAAAATCTTTCCAACCTGAAGAAAGACACATTCCAAAACCATAGTAATAGTAAGGAGGATAAGTCTCTATTAATGATCCTCTATCGTCAACTACTCTTCTCCATTTTATGTAACCTTCAGCAAAGCCTTCAGACTTTGGATTAATTTCATAAAGAGAGAAGTAAGGAACTATTTTTATTCCATACTTGTGGCAAGTACTTATTACTCTTTTTAGCTCGGACATTCCTTTTTCATCGTAAGGTGGCCAAGAACCATCATGCCAAAAGTCACCACTTGGATGATAATCATTGTGAACGCGCACTATATTAACACCTGCATATGCCCACCTACGAATGTCTTCATCAGTAGGCCATGGATGGTTTCCAAAAGCCATATGCATAAACTTCCTAGGCACTTTTTCAAGAATATTTGGAAGACCTAAGTAATAAGAAAAGACGCATTCCCCAATTAAACTTATGTTTCTTCTAGCCATGCGTGAGTCAAAGGGTTTTATTATTAGCTGAACGCTCTTTAGGTTAGAATTTCCATAGATCTGAAATAGACCTTGATCCTTAATTTTACCTTTAGATAATTGACTTGTCCACTCTTCAAGACAAGAACCAGGTAAGAACTCAATACCTTCTACGCCTCTTCTAAATATAGCCATGTACATTGGTATGTTTTTTTCTTCAAACGACACTTTATTGTTAAAGTTGACTTCCCCCCAGACTGCTGCACTGTTTTTATCTTCACCAACGTAAGAAGGCCTTGCGACAAACCAATTCAGTTCTGGGACTAAATTCATGCACGCTATACCAACTTCATCGATTCCAGCTACACCTTCCTTAAAGAAATATTTCTGAGTAACTTTTACATAACCTTCATGATATTCATAAGTGTAGTCATATTCCACATTAGTAGCAGAGTAACCATTTACATCCTTTAGTTCACCTTTTACTTGAACCAATGTATACCTACCTTTTTCGATGAAATTTATAGAAGCTTTGCCATTGAGAGAATCCCAAAATGATCCAAAATGAGAAGAAATAGGATCTAGCAGAATATTCTTATTGCTCTCATTAAAAAACTTTATACCAGTTATGCATCCTCCTTTCTCAACGTCATGCGTAACTTCCCAAAAATTACTTCTCACGACGAGTTTTCCTTTATCTATAAATTCTGCCTTTAAACTACTAATTCCTAGTGCATCCATTTTGCAAACACTTTTATATCCAATAGTAAGTATAAAAACCTTATTCATTCTGGAAGTAATTGTTGACTTAAGGAGTATTTAGTTGTGTGTGCTTTTAACTAAATATAGACCATATGTTAATATGGAAAAAGGCCAATTTGAAGCTACAGTGATCGATAGTTTAGGAAAGAATATCAAAGATATATTTTACTTTAACGGAAGACTTTTTTAAGTGACTCTAACGCTACATCAAAACTTCCTACAAAGCCATACAAGTAGTAACTGAAGTATGTAGTTGTACCAATGTTAACTTTTATCCAAGGTTGAATCTCAACATAACTATAGTGAGAATCACCATTTTCTGGTGTGTTCATCCAAAGATGAGTTAAGAAAGGTATATTTTTATCGTATGCCATAATTAAACCAACTTTTTCTTGTTCGTCGTATGCAGCAACCCAGTTTTCACTAAGATTAAATCTTTTGCCATAAAGCCTATTTTTGTACCTTTCTTTAACTATTCCATCTTTCGTTGGAAAATAAAAAACATGGTTTGCATCTATGTTATTACCTATGCGAATTAGTGGATTTACGCCAATGACGTTCAACTCGGGATTTATAAAATCAGCTTCATATCGAACTTCTAGAAGAGGAGAACCTCCAAACAATGTAAAGGTCTTTTTTAAGATGTTTTTGTTCATGTTAGCTTCTACTAAAACAGAGGCTGAGCTACCTTCTCTCTTTAAGATTTGAATCTTGAACTTTTCGTGGCCTTCAACTGTAGGTTGCTGTATGAATTCCTCGAGACCTCCAAAGGGATAGAACCTCCTTTTTCTACTAGGGACTCTCCAGTCTTCTGGTTTCTTTGGAAAGAGCTTAAAGAGTAGTTCTGCTTCTACTCCCTTAAGAGTATACTCAAGCAATCTTCCACCTGGAGAAATAACTTTAGCTCTAACAAACTCGTTTTCGAGAATTGCTTCTTCAAGACCATCTTTGTCAAAATCATCAGAATAAGCAAACGCTTTGCCATTAAAACTCTGTACTAAGACTTTGCACGTTGCTTTGTGTGAAAGGCACGAAAAATCTAAGCTATACTCTCCTGAACTTAGACTAATTGGAATTATGATCTTACATTTCTCATAAGGAACAACCTGAACC
>JAAOZO010000172.1 GCA_011605715.1 Nitrososphaerota archaeon
AAAAAACATTAATAAGTAAGTTTCTCCTAGTGGTAAAAAGCAAAAAATGTTTGGAGATGATTCACCACTGGAAGCAAAATTACTCAAAGACTATCTTAGATCTGTTATAAGAGTACAAGGTGGCTGGCAACTAAACCTTTCTTGGAACAAGTCTTTCGATAAACTTCTAATTTTGTACAGGAACATACCTTTTTCATTCGACAAAGTTACCATCTATATGGCTGTGAGCGAGTTTGTAAAGAAAGAAGACCTTGATGATAAATGGAAACAAGCATTTCCAAAATTACTCGGAAATGCTTCTTCTTTAGGATGGTCTGGATTCGTATTTAAAAAGCCATTTTTCTCATCTTCAAATACTAAGACCGAAAAACTTGTTCAAGGTTTGGTAAAGGAGGAGGCTCTCTCCAACATGTTAAATTCAAAAAAGGATCTAATGGATCTTATTAAAAAGATTAAACCAGATTCAGCTACTGTAGACCTTTCTATCAACGTTACTTCTCAAGCTAGTTTAGCTCAGTTTTTGGAAAATCCTACTGAGATATCTTGGGTCGCTTCTTTAGAAAAGTATGTTATAAGAGAACCTGGCATAAGTGGGTTAGTAAAGAATGTGATGTCTGCCTTAGATCTAATGATTGCAACTGCCAAGGAATATTCAATGAAAGTTTATGAATCATAATCTTACATGCAAGCTCGAGAGAAGAACCTAAAACTTTAGTTCAGAAATGAGTTGCTAAGAATTTTTATTACAACAACAAATCATGGGTCAGCGACTAGCTCCTTTAAATCCTCTATTTTACTAAGGATATAGTCTGGGTTAAACTTTCTTATTTCTTCTTCATCTTCAATCCCCCACGTTAGAAGCGCAACTTTTACTCCAGCCCTTCTGGCTGAAATTCCATCAATCAGAGTATCGCCTACCATGATGCATTTCTCTTTACTTACGTTAAGTTCTCTTAATGCTTTTAAAATTGGCTCCGGGGACGGCTTTGGTTCATTAACATCATCTGCTGTTATTATTACTTGAAAAAATTCATAAATTCCGCCATTTTTAAGATATTTTGGAATTTCACTTCTGCTTCCGTTGCTTACTACCGCCATCCTTAATCCATCTTTCCTTAAGTAGTTTAGAGTTTCCTTAACTCCTGGGTAAAGCTTCACATATTTTGGTAAATAGTAAGGCTCCCATAGTTTTGCTACCAACTCTTCATACTTTTTTGTTTCGTAGTCAGAATTTGCACTAGAACTAATCATTGAAACTAACTTCCTTGAAATTTCATGGTTAGGTAACCCAATCAACTTAATTACTTTACCTTTCTCAGGTTGTTTCCATCCAAGCATTTTAGAAACTTCATAAACCATGATGTAAAAAGCTTCTCTTGAGTCGAATAAGGTTCCATCTACATCAAATATTACAGCTTCAAACTTACCCATAAGCTCTTTTAATTTTTCTGGCTTGTTTTTAAGCTTTCCTCAGAGGTTTAGAAAATTTAGGTAATAAGTTGCTTAAGCCCCAAGTCAAGTAGTTTTTTGTAAAGATAGGTCCCCAAAAACTCAGAACTTTAGTTCTAGGATGCATAGACAAACGGAAAAGCTGGAAACTTCTGAACTTGAGTTGAGAGAAGACGTCACAACTAAAGATAACATTTTTAATTAGCTTAAAGTAATTCTTCCTCTAACGCATGCAACCAGGCATAGTCTGTAATGATGATCTTCAAGTTCTTAGCTTACTTACAAATAGAGTAGTAGAACTCATAAAGGAAAGAAACTTAATTCCTTTAAGCGATGTACAAAAGTTAGCTATACCCCAAATTCTTTCGGGGGAGAATGTCTTAGTAATTTCTCCAACAGGGACTGGAAAAACAGAAGCAGCAATACTGCCAATTTTTGATACTTTAATAAAATCAGGTTTAAAAAATGAACCTGGATTTAAAATACTGTACATTACACCTCTAAGAGCCCTCAATAGAGACATGTTAGAACGCTTAATGTGGTGGGCTTCAAAACTTGACATAAAAATCGCTGTGAGGCACGGTGATACTTCAAAAAGAGAAAGGTCGCTTCAGTCAATGTATCCCCCTGACCTTATAGTAACCACTCCAGAAACATTTCAGATTCTCTTAGTTGGTAAAAAGCTTTCAAAATATCTAAAAACTGTAAAATGGGTTGTTGTTGATGAGGTTCATGAACTTGCACAAGATAAGCGTGGTTCTCAGTTAACTCTTGGTCTAGAGAGACTTAGGTTATTAACAGAATCTGAACCACAGATAGTTGGTCTTTCGGCTACTGTTGGCGATCCAAATGTACTCTCAAGGTTTTTATTTGGTACGAATAGAAATTATAAGGTAGTTGATGCCTCACCTGAAAAATGGATTGAAATAGACGTAGTCTTACCTCGACCTTCCGAGAATGAAATAGAATTGGCAAGAGAAAATCTCGAGCACCCAGAGGTACTAGCAAGGCTAAACGTCATTTCAGAAGTGTTACTTTCAAATAACTCAACTTTAATATTTACTAATACACGTGAGACTGCTGAAGCCTTAGCCAACAAGCTTACTTTGTACAAAAGTGATATAGCTACAGCCGTTCACCATGGTTCTTTAGGCGTAGCTATACGAGCGACTGCTGAAAAATGGCTGAAGACAGGAGAAGTTAAGGGTGTAGTTGCTACTTCAAGTTTAGAACTTGGAATTGACGTTGGTAATGTTAATTTTGTGATTCAATATGGATCTCCTCGTCAGGCAATTCACTTAATTCAGAGGGTAGGAAGAAGTGGACATACAATTCAAGGTGTTTCTAAAGGACTAATTGTAACAATAGATGAAGAAGATGCCATTGAATCTATAGTTATAAGAAAAAGAGCACTCGAGAAAAAATTGGAAGAACTTTCGATAATAGAGAAACCTCTTGATGTTTTAGCTCATCAGATAACCGGCTTTCTTTTGTATAAGCCAAGTTGGGGTCTAGATGAGCTTTTAGAAATTATAAAGAATGCCTTTCCTTACAGGGCACTTTCCTTGGAGGAATTGGACTTTTTAGTTTCATTTTTAGTTAATAGGTATCCTTCTTTACTAGTTTACGATAAGGAAAAAGGAATAATTAGAAGAGGAAAGTCCAATTTTTATACCTACAAGTTTTATTATGATCATATCTCAACTATTCCTGAAATTAAACAGTTTAAAGTAGTAGATTCACGCACAAATGAAATCATAGGAACACTAGACGAAGAATTCGTAGCAGAAAAAGGGTTACCAGGTACAAAGTTTATAATGGGCGGTAGAGTTTGGGTATTTAACGAAGCAAAGGAAGATTCAATTTCTGTTACTTCCTCTGAGGATCCCACTGGGGCTGTACCATTCTGGGTTGGCGAGGAAATTCCTGTAGTGTTTCAAGTTGCTAGAGAGGTTGGACTGTTTAGAAGAAAAGTGTTAGAACAGCTAAAAAGCGGTCTTTCTTTGGAAGAAGTTGCTAGTTACTTTTCTAAATTATTTTCAATTAAAAAAGATGTTATAAAAGACGCAATTCATCCGATATATGAATCATATAAAGAAGGCTTTCCAGTAGCAACTGATGAAGAAGTAGTTATTGAGAATTGGAAAGGTACTACTATAATTCATGCATGCAATGGAAATCAAGTAAATTCTGCACTAGCTAAAGTTCTCTCTTCGTTAATTCTAGAAAGAGAAGAAGCAATTGTTAGTAGTAATGACCCATATCGTGTAATCATAAACTATGATTTGGATCCTAAATTCGTTCTAGATCTTATGAAGAAAGTTAACGATAAAAACTTAATTGACTCTTTAACTAGTGGAATAGAGTCAATAGGTTTGTTTAAGAGAAGGCTAATTCATGTGGGACGCAGGTTTGGAGTCATTGAGAAAGATGTTTCCTTAACTTCTCCAGAGCTAAATACCTTGATGAATCTTCTAAAGGGAACTCCTGTCTTTGAAGAAGCAAAAAATGAGCTCTTTACTAAAGATTATGATGTAAAGGACCTAAAATTGTTCTTAGAAGAGATCAAAAGTGGAAAATTAAAAGTAAGCTTCATAGAAAAAAGAGATGTTCCATCTCCTCTCGCATATATAGGACTTCACTCTGCTGAAAGAAAATCTGAAATCTTCCCTCCAGAAAAGTTGGAGAAATTGTTTAGAAAATATTCCTTAGCTAGACTAAAAAGTAGCTTGGTAAGTTTTATATGTTTAAATTGTTTCTACTCCTTTGGACCTATTAAGGTCTCAAGTATTACGTTTCCATTAAATTGTCCAAAATGTGGATCCGAGTACGTGGGTCTTGTAAAAGACGAGGATGAAGCAAATTGGATAAAGTATCACTCAGATTCTGCTAAAGCCAAAAAAATTATGGAGAAAGCAAAAAGAACAGCTTTACTTCTCTATAGGTACAAAAACCTCGCAGCCTTAGTACTTGCAAGCAACGTTTCCTTGAGGGAAGCTGAGACGATTTTAACAAAATTTAATTCTGAGGAAGAAGTTTTAAGCGCAATAATCGAAGCAGAAAAAAGAAGAAGCTTTGTTATTTAAGTCTTTTTATTTCTCATGAGAAGATATACTTTATTATGTTCTCTAAGTCAACTTCAGACTTAGTTCTCCATCCTAAAATAATATAGTCTTCCTTCTCATCAAGATAACCAGCTCTTACATATTTAGATAGTAACCTAGTTGCCTTCCACTTCGGTAGTTTTTGACTTAAAATTTGTTCTAACTCTTGCCTAGTTGTTTTTCCTTCTTTTGATATTATTGTTGCGATACATACTGTAAGTCCTGCAATTTCGTCTATACTCCATCCTGAAGTTCTTAAGTCGGTGATAGTTAAAGGATCCTTAATTGAAATAAAAAACCTACAGTTGGATAAAACTTCATGAGGTTCTGAAAGTGTTTTTAGCTCACCAGAATCAGAAACTATTTTTATTGTAAGTCCAAGTTCGCTGATTCTTTCTTCTAACTTCTTAAGGACCTTTGTGTAATCCTGCCCTAACGCCTTTCTTAATTCCCATCCTTTTATACCTGGATTCCTGTGAGACTTAAAGAAAAGTAGTTGCGCTGCTCTTCTTAACTTTTTAGTGCTTTCCTCTTCCATTTTACTTCACTACTATCACAAAGCTTTCAGGATTTTTACTTTCAGTAGTTTTTTCTTTTTTAACAACCCAAACTTTTCCTTTCAATGGTTCTCTAATGATGCCTGCGTAACCATATGTGATCATAAAACTTAGAACTACAGCTTTAAAGATTTTATCAGAAAGATTTTCGCTTTCAATAAGTTTTTCATACAACTCCTTCCCTCCTCTTTTTTCAAGTTCCTCGTACATTTTTTCAATTTCTTCACTTATTTCTCTTTCACTTAAAAAGTTTATCTTAACTTCGTTTTCAACATTTCTTTCTTCTCTTTCTTCTTCAAATGAGTACTTTGTTATGTTGCTCCAATAAGTCATTGATTCCTTTAGTAAAAAAGGGTTTATTACATCCCTTCCAACAACTGGTCTCCAAGATTGAATAAAGGCTCTGCTAAGTTTTTCTACATCGCTTCCAAGTATAGCTAACTTCGTTAAGAATGGATCAATATATAAAATTCCAGACCTGTTTTTCAATGCCTTAGTTTTTTCAAAGATTATTACTGCCAATCTTTGAATAACTTCAGAACAGTTGTTGATTTCTTCTAAATTGTTACTGTTACTCAATAATTCTGCAAGTTTTCTTATCTTTTCATCAAGATTAATTTCAAGAATGTTTTCCTCCTTACTTATTATATTGTCAAGTTCTTCTATCAACTTCTGTATTTCTTTTTTATTAGTTGTTTCTCTGTCGCTAAGCAATTGTAACGACTGCCTCCCTGCCAACTTTTTGAACTATTATTCCGGTTGCATCTTTTATTCCTTTTGGTACTTGGCCTGGCGTAACAACTAAGAACAAAGTATTAGGATGTTTTTTTGCTTCCTCCTCTATCAATCCAAAGAATGTCTCTCTTGTTTTTGGGTCCATATGAACATCAAATTCATCAAGTGCTCTAATTGGCGACTTTATCAAACTTTGAAGAGAAAGAATGAAAGCTACAACAGAAGCACTTCTTTCTCCTCCACTCTGAGTGTAGTAGTTAAGTTCAGTGAGAGGTGCCCCTCCAAAACTAACAAGTATTTGAATACCTGCTTGTTCTAAGTCTTCAATGTTTATCAGTCTCACTTCTCCAATAGCGTTAATTCTTGCCATTCTTTCCTTAAAGTTTTTGTCTATTTCTTCGACAGTTTCCTCCATTTTTTTCCTCCATCTATTTGTAAGCTCTTTAATTTCTTCTTCAACCTTTTCCTTTTCTATCTTTATTTTTGTTGCCTTCTCTCTTATGTCTTCGTACGTCTTTTTATAACTATTGTATATTTCTTCAGCATTTTCTACAACTGTACCTAAGCTGTTTAACTCAATTCTAATTTTTTCCATTTCCTCTTTTATTTCATCTTCATTTCTAATTTCTTTGGGTTTAGGTCCCTTTTTCTTAGCTTCTTCTTCAACCTTTTCCAATTCTTCTTTTAGCTTTGCAATTTTTTCTTCCAACTTACTTTTTTCTTTATTCATAACTTTTTGCACTTTTCTGGCTATTGCTTTTCTTACCCTCAGCTTTATGTAGTCTCTTAGATCGTGTCTTATTTGAGTAGCGTAAACTTTTCTTTTTTCGCTATCGCTTTCTCTTACCAATTCTTCAATAGTATTGTTTATTTTTTTGGACTTTTCCTTCAGTTGCGTTGAGTGTTTTCTTAAGAGCACTTCAATCTCTTTCAACTTCTTCTCAATGTTTTCATGTTTCTTTTCACTTTCTTCTATAATCTGATTCGTCTCCTCCCTCTTACACCACAGGAGTTCAATCTCTAGCTCTTCTAGTCTAAGTTTAAGAGAATCTCTTCTTGTTAATTTGTCTACCTCTTCTTTCCATTTGTTTAGCGTTCTTTCAGCTTCAGAAAGCAACGTCGTTACAACTTTTTCTTCTCCTGCAGTACTCTGTAACTTGTTTTTTGCATCGTTTATTTTTTCTCTAAAGCTTATTAAACCAAGAGCCCTCTCAATTGATTGAAGTTTTTCTTGTGGGCTCATTCTCGCTATCTGCTCAATCATATACTGTTGCATTATGATTAGTATATTGTCAGGGTCGATTCCAAACGAGTTAAGAATTTCTTGAACTTCCATCTTAGTTACTGGTTTGAAATTAATTTGATGCCAATACTCTCCATCTTTTCTTATATACCTAGTTATGATTAGTTCATCACTTCTTATTCTTTGATTTGGCCTTTTTCCATTAACTGGTCTATTATCGAACACTAACGTTACTCGCGCTATTTCTTCTCCCCATCTTATTAGGTCGCTAAGCTTTCTGCTCCTTTCAGTGTGTGCTTGTCCAAGGGCGACAGATAGGGCAAGAAGTAACGAAGATTTTCCTGCTCCATTTGGCCCCAAGATTAGGTTTAATCCTGGATTTAACTGAATCCTAGCATACTTATAAGCCATAAAATTTTCAAGTATCATCTCCTTTAAAAGAAGCGCAGGTTCTTGAGTATTTTCTATGTTTTTTTGATTCTTCTGCATAACTACCAATTGCATGTGTTTCCCTGAAGGAGATAAAAATATATTTTTATGAGGCTTAAAACGAGTAATGGAAAAGGTGATAAGAGCTGGTTCTAGCTGGGAAAGTATTTAAAGTTGTTGAAAAAATTCCGTTTGATGTTTTAGTTGAAAAACTAAGTAACTACAAGCAAGAAGACCACGTAGAAGAATTTAACCTTTCTTTATTAACGGAAATAAAAGATTTAAATGTTAAAGGAGATAAGGTCTTTGGTGAATTATATAAAGACGTTATGATAAGACTGTTTCAAAGGGGAACTCTACAAGTTTCCTACAGAACAATAAAAGTTCCTTTCATGTTTAAAATTAAAAATAACTCTCTTTTCTTAGTCGTTGCAGAAAAGAAGCAAGTTGCAAATTCGGTTGCTAATCTTTTTTCGAATATACTTTTTCTAACCATCGGCGGAATAGTTAATGCTGAGATTCCTCCAGAAGCTATTGCGAGGTACCAAAAGCAGAATTCAAGCTCGACAAAGGTAATCTTCTTTGACAACCTAAACCTTCCAAATCTTGAAAAAATCTCTTTGTATGGTCCTTCGTTAGCTGATACTAACTTGTACGCTGACTACATGCAAAGAGGAAAAATATGGTACACTGTGCTAACTTCAACAAGAAACAATTACGTTGTCGGGATCACAAGAGACTCCGTCGTAACTATCTTCAATAAAGTTAGTGTTGAAGATTTGTTCACATTTGTGGAGGAAGAAGTCTTGCAACTGATATCTTAGTGGTTTTAAAACAGTCTTTCAATGTTTCTCCCTTAATGCTCTTAGCTCTTCTTCGCCTATTACTCCAAGTTCATAAGCTTTTGCGACGAGTTCTTCAAAGGAAAATAAGCTAAAAAACTTTACATTCATTTGAGTTAGCTTGCTGCTTCCTCCCATTCCCTTGTCTAATACTACAGCATAAACGTAGGGTTGTCCTCCTTCAAGCATAACTCTTTTTACTATCTTATTTGCTTTGTTACCCGTTGCTATAACATCATCGATGATCATAATCTTTGCTCCAGGCTCGAATGAACCGAAGATATCATTTTCTGAAGCTATTACAAGTGGTCTTTTAAGGAGCTGAGAAACAATCGTAGCAAGAGGAGTTCCAGTATAGCCTGCACCACATACTATATTTACTTCTTTACATTCTTCGAAGTCTTCTAAAATTAATTCTCCAATAGCTCTCAATAGTTCTGGAGTTTTCCATAGCCTAGTTAGGTCCAAGTAATATGGTGCGACATTTCCTTCAGAATCTTCGAACATCCCGAATCGCAATACCTCAGACCTTGCTATTTCTTTTAGGACTATGCTTCTTTTATTCATATACTCCGACCTCTCCAATTTTCTTTATGTCTATTCTAATGTCTGGTTTCTTTTTCTTCATCTCGTTTTCAAATTTTTTAAACTCTGTTCCATGGTAGGGTATAACTAGCTTTGGCATAACTCTTAGAGCTATTTCAACTCCAACTTTGTAGTTTATTCCAGGATCTAAGCCTATAGGCACAAATGCAATATCTGGCTTCTCATTAATGCCTATTCTTCTCATATCTTCGTTTGGCATAGAGTCACTTGCATGATATACTTTTATTCCATTTTCAAAAACAATTAAATAAGTGAGTGGAGATGTTGCAGAGGGGTGGTTACTTTCAAAAGCTCTAACCGTAATTATTTCATGGTTGAATTCATCTCCAGGTTTTAAAATCTTTAAATTTCCTTTTGGAACAATGTGTTTAACGAGCATTGCTGAAGCTGTATTACATACTACAATTGGTCCTTCCTCAGCATTCTCAGTTTCTCTTTCTTTTTCAGTTTCTCTTTTTTCAGTATTAGTCTGTTCGGTTTGGTTTATTATCTCCATTATTTTAGTTTCTTCAGAAAATGTTTCTTTTGGTTTTTTGTAATTTTTAATAATTCTAGAAACTGCGTTTTCATCTAAGTGACGCTTATGTTCATGTGTTATAAGAATTAAATCTACATTTGCTAGCTTACTTTCGTCGATTTCTTCTAGAGTTGGGTCAACTACTACCGTGTACATTGGAGACCTCAAAATCACGCCCGAATACTTGTTTATTAGAGCATACAATAGCTGGTTTCTTTTCAATGGAATTTCCTGCATTCCCTTTTCTTTCAACCTCACTACTGACTGTAGTTAAGCTTAAAAACTTAAAGGTTTTGTTTTCCAGAGACGATGCCCGAAGTTCCTATTCCTTACTCTGACACTAAAGTTTACCTTTCTTTTTCTTTAGAGGAAGTTGGGTTCATAAAGGAGACAAAATTAAGAGAAATTTTAAACGAAGCTAGTACTCATTTTTCTCAGTTCACTTCTGAAAACACCCTTTTGTTTGATGAGCTGTTCCTACTTTTAATGAACAAAACTCAAGGATTCTCCTTTAAGTCAAACTTTTTTGTTTTAAGCCCATACGAGAGGAAAAAAGCTCATTCTATTCCAGATCTAACTCAAATACAAGGTTTGCGTCTAGACGTTTTAGATGAGAGAATAAAAGAGCCAAAAATAATCATTTTTTCTACTGTTTTTTGGTTTAATGACATGCTAAGGTTGTTTGGAAAACTTGCTTGGAAATTTGACAAGTCTGGTTTTTTATCCATGTTGGATACTGTGATAAAAGAGAACTTCAGTAGTGGTTCGCTAACTGACTTCGTTAGCTTCATGGGTGACTTTTTCGAAGAAGTACTGCAACCAAGTACGATTGTTCTTCTAGGTGGTGGTGAGAACTTAATTAAAGAGTTTACGTCTCCAAGAGATTTTAAGAATTGGTTACAAACAACAAATAATAAGGGTTCTTTTAAGACTGAAGATTCAAATTCTTTGGTGTTCTCTTTAGGTGGTTACCCTTTTGACCTTTTGCCGAGTTACTATTTAATAGGCGTAAATGAACTACTATCACTACTTAAAGATAAGATTGTTGGAATTCTTGCGTTTTGGAACGGAATTCACGAGGAAATAATGCTTCTTTCAAGTGCAGAAGACAACTTTGTTGCTGATGAGTGGAACTGGCTAAAACTTAACTTGTACTTTATTAGTAAAAGTAAAAAAGGCAATCCAAGCTCAAGATTTTTCACTTCAGTTCCTCAGGCAATTATGAACAAGTTATTACCGTGCAGAACTTTCTTTTCTTCAAAACTTTTTCTTGATTCGATAAGAAGAGGTACTGGGTTCAAGATGAGAGCAAACGTTTACAAAGACGCATTACTTACTTAGTTTATGAAATTTTAAGTACTCTAAAATGTTAATGGAATTATCGTAGCCGACAACAAAAACATTGCTAATCCCACAACTGCTTTTATCTTTGTTGATGTAGAAACTTCACTTACGTCATCTAGTGGTCCAGGATGGCCTTCAAACTTCCATGTAAGTGCTACAAACAATGCCATCATCCAAAATCCCATTAGAGCATAAACTACTAATGAAATTACTGTTAAAATTTTATGTCCTTTTTCCCCAAATATTGCTCTTGCCATATGTCCCCCATCTAGTTGAGCTGCTGGAAACATGTTTATGAAGGTAACTAAAAAAGCCAGCCAAACTGGAAATCCAAGCAAACCCATAATAAGAGTGTAACCACTTCCAACTGGCTTGAAAAGCTGAGCAACTATGTCAACTATTGGTTGCATTTCAATAAAACCTGAAGTATGGAGTAAAGATTGAAAATCTTCAATTCTAATTGGAACTGCTTCCTTCACTGCAAAAATGGTAATGGCTGTTGCTGATATGAAACCAAAGAATGGTCCAGAAAATCCAATATCAAATAGCTCATCTCTGTTTCTAGGTATACCCTCCTGAAATATTACAGCGCCGAAAGTTGGTATTAGGCCAGGTATTCCAGGGATGAAAAATGGTCCTCTAGTTGGTATGCCATATAACGTTGCCATTATCTTATGTCCAATTTCATGCAAGCCAAATATGAACAAAAAAGCGAGAGTATATTCTGAAAAGTCAACTAGGAATGAGCTTTGTCTTCCAATTAGCTTGTTAAGAACTACAATTCCATTATATCTCTGTAAGAAGTCTAAACTAACAGTTAAAACAGTTGCAAGTAAAAGTATTATCATCATCTTTGAGTCGCTTCTCCTTTTAGGAGCTATCGATTCTACTATTGAAATTGCAACTTTCCCATCTTTTCTTTTTCTCATAAAAGGTAATCTGTTTTCTGTTTTTAGTTCGTTGCAAAGCTTTATGAAGTTCTCTTTGTTGTCTTTTTTATCTTTAACTATAAAGCTTACGTAATAAGGATTTAACTCAACATTTTCTATTTCGAAGCCATATTTTCTCATCGTAGTTTCAAGTTGACTAACTACATTGCTTTCCATCCTCTTAGTGTAACCTCGTAATTACTTTCCTATTCTTAATGGTATTAAAGTTTTATCGCATACTTCACCTTACTTTCGAAAAAGTTTATTTTCTTGATAATTGGAAAGTGTGCTGAAGAAAGGGATGGAGGCATTATACGTTATCAGAAGAGCAAAACTTGAAGATGTGGAAAAAGTGATGGAAATTAACAAAAAAGAACTTCCTGAAAATTACTCCTCAGACTTCTTCTATGAGATGCTGAGCAACTATGGTGACTTCTTCTTTGTTGCTGAGCTAAAGGGAGACATAGTAGGTTATGTCATGAGCAGAGTGGAAACAAGTTTCTCCTTTTCTTCCTCTCCGCCGTTTTTCCTAAGAGGGCATGTGGTAAGTCTAGCTGTAAGCTCTAGCTTTAGAAGAATGAAAATAGGGTCTTCTTTGATGCAAACCACTCATGAGGAAATGAAAAAACACGGCATAAGGGAAGTTTATCTTGAGGTAAGAGTCGATAACGCTCCTGCTATCTCTCTTTACAAAAAATTAGGTTATTCAATAGTTAAGAGAATACCCTACTATTATGCAGATGGTACTGACGCATACATGATGTCCATGAAACTTTTTTAGTCTTTTTGTTGCGAGAACATTAAAAAGTTTTCTATGAACTTTACTTAAATCAGGATAGCATTTGTTTTGTTTAACTTATTCATTAAAAGGAACTAAAAACAAAAATACATAACTCTACTAGTTAGGTTAACCTTGTTACAAACAAGTAAGAAAAAGTAGTTAAAAATAAAATTCTTGTTTGTGTCAAGAATGCCTTTTTTCTTAGCCTTTAGTTATCGTAATCTCTATTGTTGATACGTTCCTTGGCTTAAGCCCCTCTTGTTTTGGTGGAAGTAATTCAGTTCCTATCTTAATGTCCTTTATTTTTAAGGCTTCTTGTAGGAACCTTCCTTTTAGTATTTCAACTACATCTACAGCCTTTGAAATAGCTCTTCCTCTTGCTCTAATCACTACTTCGCTACTGTTATTTAGTTGCATTAGTGCTGCAACTGCGTACACAAGGGCTGACTTCTTTCCTATGAATATTACGTTAGAAGGTGCTTTTGTTGCTTCTGTTTTTGTAGTCTCAGACATGTTTCTTGTTACACCTCTTCAGCGCCTTCCTTGTTATAGCACAAGGTTTTAAACTTTTTCTTGCACAGCTTTAGCTTATAAGCTCCTTTATTGGCAAGTCTATATAGCTACCATCGGGAAAAGTTCTCCTGATTGAAATTGGTAACACCCCAAGGCTTAGCTCTTGCTCTGCTATCTTCAGAGCATCCCATTCTGTTTCTTCTATAGGCACCAGAGGTGGTGCCCCTAAGTTTAGTTGTAATGCTCGTATTCCAATGATTCTTGCTCTTTCAAACCTAGTGAGCCTCTTGGGAAACTTTGAAAAATCTTCTTCAGATGTCAATATTGCTCCTACTACTTTAAGCTTACTCTCCCCCACGTTCAATATTCTTGTCCTTCTTTCTTTCCTTCAGAAGGCTTAAACTTTGCTGCTGCAGTTATTCTGTCTATTCTAAGCAAAGATACAGCAGTTTCCGTTGCTGCAGATAGGACACGTTTCTTTATTTTAAGTGGATCTAATATTCCAAGTTCTTTTGCGTTTACCACTAGTTCTTCGCTTAGTGCTCCAACTCCATACTCTGTTTTTCCCTTTGTGTGCTCTGACCTTAAAGTACTTAGTACTTCTTCTGGATCTTTTCCAGAGTTCCGAGCGATGTTGGCAGGAATTCTTTCTAGCGCATCTGCAAAAGCTTCTATAGCATACTGAACTCTTCCTTCTTCTCTAGTTGAGCGGTCTCTCAACTCCCTTGCAAGCTCTATTTCTATTGCTCCTGCTCCACTTACTACTCTAGGATCTTCAAAAACAGCTTCCAGCGCTTTTATAGCTTTTTTAATTGATCTCTCGGCTTCACTAACTATTTTGTCATTATCGCCTCTAACTATGATATTTACGCTTTTGCTCTTTTTTCCGCTTATAATGAAAACCCATTTTTCATCACCCAGCTTTCTTTCTTCAAAGAGTTCTGCGTTTCCTAAAAACTCTTGGCTTAGCTCATCTAAGTTTGTAACGATCTTCCCTCCTGTTGCAATTTCTAATTTTTCCATGTCTGATTTCTTTATTCTCCTTACTGCTGCAATTCCTTCTTTTGAAAGCAAGTATTGTACAAAATCATCAATTCCCTTTTGGCAGAGGACTACGTTAGCTCCTATCGCTTTAATTTTATCAACCATTTCTCGCATCGTATCCTGTTCTTTTCTTATGAAACTTCTCAGCATCGTTGGGTCTTTAAATTTCAATTTTTCATCGTATTCTGTCTTTCTAACTTCTAAACTTGTGTCTAGCAATGCAATTTTTGGATTCTTTATTAGTTTAGGCATAGCTGCATGCACTATTTCCTTATCCAAAGCAACTCCTTCTATGAAAAGAGTGTCTCTAAGAGTACCCCCCGACTTTTTATCAATTTTTATTCTATCTGTATCGAGTTTTCCTTCTTCTAGTACTCTTGTTACTGCTTCAACGGCAAGCTCAGCTAAGTACTCTGCATCTTCTATGCTTGTAAAGCTAGTTATTGCTGTTTTTGCTACACTCAATAAGTTCTTTCTCTCATTGTAGTTTATCTTAAAGGCATTTCTTTCTAAGGCTTCTTGAGCATACTTGAATGCCTTTTCGTACCCTTCACAAATAATGGATGGATGAATACCCTTCTGAATAAGCTCATTGGCCTTGTTTACAAGTTCTGTGGCCAATATTATAGTTGAAGTTACTCCGTCTCCAACGTCTTTATTAACAGCCTTCGCTGTGTCAACTAGCACCTTCGCTGCAGGATGTTCTACTTCAACTTCTTCTAACGCAGTTGCTCCGCTACTCGTTATTGTTACGTCTCCAAATGTGTCCATGATCAGCTTGAACTTACCATTTGGTCCAAGCATTGAAGAGACAGCTTCGTTTATGACTTCCGAAGCTCCTAAGATAAAACTTCTAACCTCGTCCTCTTCCCTCTCAGAAGAACCTTCCTTTAGTATTATAACTGGAATATAACTTTGCTCGCTCATTTTCCATTTCTTGAGAGTTTTTACTAGTTTTATTAACTTTTCGCTTTTAACTGGTTATAATTCCTATAATTTTTTTGCAGCAACCTAAAAAACGCCTAAAAAAGGGATTCTGAGCCATGCGATCTTTCGACTTACATAGCTCTTGAGACTCATCACCCTTATCCCCTGCTAGGGTAAACGTACTTCAAGTTTGAAGCTCTTCGATGGGTTTATGAAAAATTGTAGAAAGCTACGACCTGAAGGTTTTTTTGGCAGTACTTTTCTTTTATTGTTTTATTTTTACTTATAAATACCAATGTTTTAATAATCTCATTCTACTTTACTATCTACTTTGAAACTACTTACTACGACGTCTTTGTGTAAATTTACTTAAATTTTTAAAATTTTTACTGTTAAAATTGGCTAATTTACTTCGATTTAGGAGAGCGTGTCTCTAAGGTGAACCTCCAGAAAGGTAATTTATTTGAACAAGCCTATCCATTACTTCCACGAATTCCCTTTCTATCCTATATTTTTCCTTTTCAAACTCTTCTTTACTAATTTCTCCTCTTTTTAACTTATTTTCTAGAGTTTCGTACTCCTTTTCTAGTTCTTCCTTTCTTCTCTCTAGTCTCTTTTTTTCTCCTTCCACACCTTCTGGAGTGAACATTACTTCTTCCCCCTGAATCCTTTGATTTGCTTTACTTAAAGACTTACGTTTATTTAACTTTTTAGAAAGATGAGAAGACTACAAACTTAAAACTTAGAAACCAACTCCTACATCAAGTAGCACTTTAAACCGATGTAAGCATAAGTACTTATTCGCAGTTCTTATGGTCTAATTCTTTGCTCAGTAGTTTGGATGTGTTTTAGATTTTCTGAGAAATAACTCAGCTAGTTACTGCTTCTAATGCTACTTTAATTGCTTCAAGTTCTCCTAAGGTCTTAAACTCATTAGTTATCCTATTTGCAAACACCGCTAGTACACTACCTGTTTTCAGTTTGTATAAGCTTCCAAGTACGAACAGTAAACTTGTTTCCATTTCAAAACTAAGGACGTTTGCCTTTGATAAATCTGAAATTAAATTTTTCATCCAACTTTGCTTGTATCCATTATAGCCTTCTCTTCCTTGTCCAGTGTAAAATGAATCGGTTGATGCTACTATTCCCACGTAATATCTTACTCCTAACTTCTTCGCAGAGTTAATTAGTCTCATTGTAGTTTCAAAATCCGAAATAGCTGGATATTCTGAAATTATGTATTGCTTCGAAGTTCCCTCTAGTCTAACAGCACCTGTGGCAATAATTATGTCTCTTACATTGATATGTGGTTGGATTGCTCCAGTTGAGCCAACTCTTATTATCGTCTTTACACCAACTCTCGCAAGTTCTTCAACTACAATTGCAGTTGAAGGTGCTCCCATGCCACTACATACTGCTCCAACTTCTTTGTTTTTATAGAAACCCTTTCCAACTACTAGGCCTCTGTGTTTCGTTATTATTTTTCCATTGTCTAATAAACTAACTATCTTCTCTACTCTTTCTGGATCACCTGAAAGTAAAACAACTTCTGGTAAATCTCCTCTCTTAACCCTAACATGGTACTGGTAACCTCCTTCTAACTCTGGCTTATCTGCTGATGAAATCTTTTCAACCATACATTAAGGCTTTCATGCTTATTTTTAATTTTTACCATAGTCTGAATTTGATGTTTTTAATTCAAGTATTCTGAAGTTACTTTTCAACATAACTTTAAAAATACGTCCTTTAGAAGTATTTGGTATGGCTTTAATTAGGGCACTAGCTATACATTTAGGCAATCTTTCGAACTATAGATCTCTTAAAATAGAAGCTCTTAAGGATAAAATTTCTGCTGTTAAGCATAAGTTTAGAGCAAATGTTTGGACTACTCGCTTAGTCTTTCCTAAAGTAGTTCGCAACGAGCTAGACCTAGAAAAAGTCGTTGAAATGTCAAATAGACTTATTAAAGAGTTAGGTATAGATTTTGTTGCCATTCCGTTAGACTACAGTAGCCTTATGAAAGTTCGTACCAAATTTGTAGAATTGTTTCCTATTAGTAGTAGCCTCTTTTTTTCTCTTAACATTGGGAATATTACAGGAAACTTACCAATAAAAGAAACAAAGGATTCGGTACAGTTATTAAAAGAAATATTTGAAAGTGGTGGAGAAGAAGCATGTACGCGGTTCGCAATTTCTTTTGGAGGCCAACCTGAAACCGCATATTTTCCAGACACGGCTGCTAAAAACTTTGGTTTTTCGCTAAGTCTAAGATATGTTAGTGATATGCTGAATAAACTAGGTGATAAAAAGGATTTATCGGAGGTAATTGAGTCCATAGCAAGACCAATTCAATCTGAAGCCCTAAACGTTCAAAATTATGCAAACATGAAGTTTTTAGGAATTGACCTATCTCTGTCTCCATGGATGAAAGAAAGTGTTCTAAGGTTAATAAAGGAAGTTGAAGGAGTAAGCAAAGTCTCTCCAGGATTCTATACTTCTATCTGGAAACTTAATAAAGCGATAATGAATACAAAAGGGATAAAAAAGATAGGTTTTAATGAAGTTATGTTACCTGTTGCCGAAGATTCTTTACTTAAAGAGTACTTTGCAAGCGAAAAAATGACGATTACTGAACTAGTTGGTGCAATATCAGTTTGCGTAGCTGGATTGGATATGGTTGCTATTTCAGCTAATTTGAATAGTGAAACAATAGAAAAGCTAATTTTAGACTCGATCTCTATTTCGAAGGCAAGAAAGAAGAAAATTGGGATAAGGCTAATCCTAGCAAACAGCAAAGCTGGAGACGAAATCAAGTTAGCTAGATTTGGCAAGGTTCCAGTAATAAAACTCTAAAGCTCCTCCTCTGAAAGAAAGATTAATTTACGCTACTGTTCTTGACTCTAAGCTCCAACCTCTTGCCCTTTCTACAGCTTTTTTCCAGTTCACGTAGAAACTTTTTGTTTTTAACATCTCTTCTTCTGATGGTAAGAATCTTTTTTCTTCTTTCCAAATCTTTTTAAGTTCTTCAAAGTCTTTCCATAAACCAATAGAAAGGCCTGCTAGCATAGAAGCGCCTAGAGCAGTTGTTTCCTTTATTTTGGGTCGTAGTATTGGTACCCCCAAAAGATTTGATTGAAACTGCATCAGTAAGTCGCTTGCGCTTGCACCTCCATCTACTTTAAGCTCCTTTATTTTAATTCCAGTTTCTGATTCCATAACCTCAATCACGTCTCTTGTTTGATAAGCAATGGATTCTAAAGTTGCTCTTGCAATATGAGCGTTCGTTGTTCCCCTGGTAATCCCAATTATTGTTCCTCTAGCGTACATATCCCAATATGGCGCACCCAAACCAACAAATGCTGGAACAAAATAAACCCCACCATTGTCTTTAACTTTGCTTGCAAGCTCGTTCACCTCTTTTGATTCTTTTATTATGCCTAGTCCGTCTCTCAGCCATTGAATTGCCGCGCCTGTTATGAATATGCTTCCTTCTAGAGCATAGTCAACTTTTGACTTTGCAGCAAAAGCAATTGTTGAAACTAAACCTTTTTTCGAGAAAACAATCTTATCACCAGTATTCAGTAATATAAAGTTCCCAGTTCCGTAGGTACATTTAATCTCACCTTCTTCAAAGCCAGTTTGTCCGAATAGAGCGGCTTGCTGGTCTCCAACTAGACTACCTATAGAAATTTCTTTTCCTAAAAACTCTTCGCTCACAAAACCATAATGATCTGATGATTTCTTTACTTCAGGAGCCATTTCAATGGGGATCTTCATTATTTCGAATAAATCCTCATCCCACTTAAGCTTAGCAATGTTAAACAACATTGTTCTAGAAGCATTTGTAACATCGGTTGAGTGAACTTTTCCACCTGTTAACTTCCAGAGTAGCCAAGAGTCGATAGTTCCAAACAAAAGCTTATTCGAATTAGCAAGATCTCTTGCCTTTGGAACATTATCTAAAATCCACTTAATTTTTGGGCCTGAAAAATATGCATCTGGAACTAATCCTGTTTTTGAAGTTATTGTTTGGCTATGCCCTGCTTTCTTCAATTCTTCTATGTAGTTTGAGGTTCTTCTACATTGCCAAACTATTGCGTTGTAAACTGGCGTGCCTGAGTCCTTATTCCAAACTACTATTGTTTCCCGTTGATTTGTTATGCCAATGGTGGTTATGTTTTTTATTTCTAGTTTAGAAAGCCTTATTGCCTCTCTTGCAGTTTCTAAAACAGAGTTAAATATTTCCTGTGGGTCATGTTCTACGTATCCTGCTTTAGGATATATCTGCCTTATCTCTCTTTGCGCTATACTCATTATTTCTCCCTGTGTCGAGAAAATAATAGATCTTGTACTTGTAGTGCCTTGGTCTATTGCTAAAATATAGTTGCTTATCATATCAGTAAGAATTCTTTCAAGAAATATAAGTTTATCGCTAGATTTGTTCTTAGATTACAAAGAAGTTTAATGAGAAAACTTATGGCTTTGACTTTGAGGTACGTTGTTGGAGTTTTGGCACCCTCCATGATTAAAGTCTAGAAATTTTCGGTTTGTTAGGCCTATAATCTTCATTCTGCTAATTTTGGGCTGTCAAACCAGCCCTAAGTACCGCGTATAACCGTATCTCTACTTGTTTGAACTTTCTTCACCTCAATTTGGAGCGCCTTATTTCTGCTTTTGGACATCCAACTACATACGAGAGATACGCTTAACCTAACAATAACCATAGACTATGTTTAAGCTTGTCGAAAAATTCTTTTTTAGAACTAGAATTATGGGCTTTCTTGATGGTTGGTTCTTTGTAAAAATTTATAATGATGTAATAATTAGTAAAGTTCATGAAAGATTCGCAGAAAGTGGTGGTAATAGGTGGCGGCGCAGCAGGAATGGCCTCTGCTGCTAGCGCTAGAAGAGTTAACAAGGATGCAAAAATAACAGTGATAGAGGCATCAAAGTATGTTTCCTATGGTTCGTGTGGCATACCTTATTACCTAGGAAGTCTTATAGATGATGTTTCAAAACTAGTAACTTACACTCCTGAACAATTCAAGAAGGAAAGAAATGTAGAGGTCCTAATAAATTCTTATGTTACAAAAATCGATGCTAGTTCAAAAACTGTAAAATATATCTCGGAAAAAGGTGAAGAAAAAGAAATTGAGTTTGATAGCTTAGTACTTGCTACAGGCGCTAAGCCATTTGTACCAAAAATGGAAGGTTTAAATCTAAAAGGAATCTATACAGTTAGATTCCTAGAGGGTGCAGCAAAATTAAGAGAAGATCTCGCGTCTTCAAAAAAAGTTACAATAATAGGAGCTGGATACATCGGATTGGAACTGGCTGAAAACTTTAAGAAGTTGAACAAAGAAGTTACAATACTTGAACTTTTGCCTCGTCCAATGCCAAACGTTGACGTTGAAATAGCTAGTATAATAGAGCAAGAGCTCAAGAAAAACGGTGTAAAGCTTGAACTCAATAAAAAAGTAGTAGGTTTTGAAGGAAAGGACAGAGTGGAAAGAGTTGTAACTGAAGACTCTAAGTACGAAACAGATATTGTTATTGTTGCGGTTGGAGTAAGGCCTAACGTTACGCTAGCTAAACAAATAGGTGTTGAACTAGGGAAAAGTGGTGCTATAAAAACAAATTTTCGGATGGAAACGAACATTAAAGGAATATTTGCAGCTGGAGATAACTCTGAAGCTTACCATATTGTTCTCAATACTCCAGTTTACATACCTTTAGCTCATACAGCAAATAAGATGGGTTACGTTGCAGGTGCAAACGCTGCCGGAGGAAACGAAGAATTTCCAGGTATAGTTGGAAGCTCTGTAACTAAGGTGTTTAACCTAGAAATAGGTAGAACTGGTGTTGGTGAAGAAGAAGCTAAAAAGTTTGGCATTGAGACAAAAAGTGTTTTCATTAAGTCAATGTCAAGGGCTGGTTATTATCCAGAAAGAAAAGAAATATGGATCAAACTGATCTTAGAAAAGTCCAGTAACATAATTATTGGTGGGCAAATTGTTGGTTATGAAGGCGTTTGGGGAAGAATTGCAGCTTTAACTTTTGCAATTACAAATAAATTTACTCCTAAGCAGGTTCTTTTTACAGATTTACCTTACGCGCCTCCATTCAATCCTGTATGGGACCCGCTAATAGTAGCTGCAAGAGTTGCTTTACGGTAAGTTCTTGGCGTCTAAGATAAAGTTAAAAAATGACTTTAGTTTGCCTGTGAACGATGAATTCACACAAAGATGCGTTTGAAGTTACTCCTTGGAGCGTTTCAGGAGTAGTTGACTATGAAAAGCTAATCAAAGACTTTGGGACACAGCCTTTAACTGATGATTTAATTAAGAAAATAGAACTTCTCGCTGGAGAA
>JAAOZO010000253.1 GCA_011605715.1 Nitrososphaerota archaeon
GAATATTCAATACTGGAATAAGTGGAAACACAATTTACGACTTAAGCGATAGATGGTTAGATGATGTGTTAAGTTTAAATCCAGATTGGATTTCAGTACTTATAGGAATAAATGACCTCCACAGAATGCTTGCTGGAGAATTAAAGTATGACCCAAAAAACTATTATGAAGCATTTAGAAGAATATTGGATGAAACTTCTAAGAGAGTTAAAGGCATAATACTTATGTCTCCGTTCTACATTAGTAGAGGAACAATTTTCGAGACTCATAGAAAGAAAGTGTTAGAAGTTATACCTCAATACATAAGTTATGTTGAAAGATTAAGCAATGAGTTTTCAACATACTATATTGATCTGCATAGCGTTTTTCAGGACTTAATAAAAGTTCGTGAACCAATAGCGTATGCTCCAGAACCAGTACACCCTAATGAAACAGGGCATACAGTAATAGCGTTAAAATTACTTGAACTTTTAACAAGTTGATTAAGCTAAAAAATAAGGCACAATAACTGTTTTTATTTTTTTAACTTAACCTTTAAATAAATATAAAAATTTAAATACCTAGTCAAGATTTCTCATACTTATGCATGAAACAAGGGTAGCAATTAATCTGTATACTCTTAGAGAATATCTAAAAAACTATGAAGAGATAGAGAGGACTTTAGAAAAAATAAAAGAAATTGGATATGAAGCTGTTCAAATTTCTGGCATTGGCCCTATTGAACCAGAAAAACTTAAGGACACAATTGAAAAGTTAGACCTTAAAGTTTGCGCTTCACATGTTAGTTTAGATCAAATAAAGAATGATTTTAGAAACGTTGTTAACGAACAAAAACTTTATGAGTGCAAGCACATTGCAGTACCAAGCTTACCCAAAGAATACACAAAGAACTATGAAGGTTATGTAAAAGCAGCAAAGGAACTTTCGGAAATTGGAAAAAAGTTAGCTAGCGAAGGAATTACTCTTTCTTATCATAACCACTACTTTGAATTCGAGAAGTTTGAAGGGAAAGTAGCGTTAGATATTCTGTTTAAAGAAAGCGAAGAAAACTACTTGAAGGCAGAAATCGACACTTATTGGGTACAGTTTGGAGGAGGCGATCCAGCTCAATGGATTAGAAAATTAAAAGGAAGAGTTCTGTTAGTCCACTTAAAGGACATGGGAATAAGAGAAGGAAAACAAATTTTCATGGAAGTTGGAGAAGGAAATCTTAACTGGGAAGAAATACTTCGCGCATGTGAAGAAGCTGGAGTAGAATGGTATATAGTTGAGCAAGATGAAAGCTACCGTTCACCTTTTGAAAGTATAAAGATAAGCAAAGAAAATCTAAAAAAGATGGGAATTACTTAAGATTTGAAAAATTCTATAAGAACATATTTCTTGTTAAAATATAAAAAGTCAAACAACATATTTGCATTTTACCGCATATAACAATAAGAAAAATATCATGGAATAGTTGAATATAGAACATCTAAGTACGTATTAACCAATTGTCTTGCAATGTTTTTCTATTGAAAC
Organism: Nitrososphaerota archaeon; assembly: GCA_011605715.1. Lineage (GTDB taxonomy): Archaea > Thermoproteota > EX4484-205 > EX4484-205 > JAAOZO01 > JAAOZO01. The sequence continues at coordinate 1,519 of JAAOZO010000253.1, forward strand.
TTTTGCTCAACAACTTTTCTACCTTCTATGCCCATTGCTTCTCCCAGTTCTCGATCTTTGAGCAACTTAATTATGCTTCTACTAAAGTCTTTAATAGAGTAAGATTTAACTGAAAATCAGTTTTTGTCACTAATCAAACTTTCCACGATACCTCCTACATTAAATGCAAGGTTATAACTTGTTAAAAGACGCTCTAAGTTATGTCTAAATGATAAATGTTGACTGCATTTTCATATAGCAGCTTTTTCGCAACTTCAATGGCTAGTTCCATGTTAAGATAGTTTTGCTCAACCAAGTTACTTAATGTTAGACTAAGCTGATATTTTATAAGTTGCGACTTCCCAAAACACCACTCTGGAACGTAAGCATCGCTGAAAAATGCACACCATTTGTTCATTGGAAGCATCTGAAGTCGTTCAGCAATTTTTTCGTTCATTATTGAAGGATAGTAGGAGTACCACCAAAAACCAGAAACAAAGACATTTGGATAGTTCTTTGCTACTACATTAAGTTCATGAGATTGTATTCTGCTTGCAGAAATAACGTCAAAGTTGATATCTCTATACTTATAGAACAATGGACAGAGCGAAAGCAGTTGCTTAGGTTCATTAACAACAATTGCATAATCTGGAGGGGAGGCTCCAACTACTGGTCTTTCTACACTTAACATTAACTGAAAAGTAACTTTACTATCCTTCATTAACTTAAGAAACTCGTTCACTACAAAAGATAGAAGATAGACTTTCTCTTCGGGCTTTATTTGTTTCCCTGTTTTTATTTCGTTTATTGCTTCGTCGATACGATTTTCTTTGTAATCATCTAAGATTAGCTCACTTGGATTTAAACTAATAGCAACGGAAGAAAGCTTTTTCTCGAATTTCTCGAATATTTCGTTTATGGCTTCTCCTAAGTCTCTAACACTTTTAATCTCTACTGAAGAAATTTCCTCAAGCTTCCTTAAGTCATCTAAGGAAATATCCTTGGAAAGTTTTTCTATTCTTAATGAACCAGTAAAGAAAGAACTGTCAAAAATTGTATTCATGTCTGTAAACTGAAGTGTAAGAAAAGCCTTCCTTACCTTTACTCTTTCCTTGAGAAAGTTAATTCCGTTGAAGTTTTTCTCGAAATTTTGGAACTTTTCCTTGAGTACGTTGAAAGAGTTCTCATTTAGTTCTTCTTCGAAATTAAACAAATTTGAGAGAATTCTTTTTAGAGCCCAGAAGGTAGAAGTATTTTTTATGTTCTTTAAGAATGGTAAGCTTCTTTTTACCCTTTCATTTGGATCTTTAATGTTCAATATTTCTTGTGGCATTCCAGAAGTAACTAATTCGGTGGTTATGTAGTGGTATAGAACTATTTCAGATAAGTTGTTCGACTTTAACTGAAGAGGATTTAAGTGAGTATGAATGTCAACTACGGGGATATCAATTAATTCGTTGTAAATTTTTCTAAAGACATTCTCTTGACTCATGGTAAGAAAAACGCTTGAAAGTTTATAAAGATTTTCTTAAGTTAAGTTTAAATAACAAAGGCAGAAACTTATTTTGAACCAAAAATGAGTTGGAAAATTGCTGCTTGTATGCAAATAAACGAGGAGAGCTTAAAGATGCTTTCAGAAGTTGGCATAAGAGGTATAGAGATACCTGGAGCCTTACAGCTTAACCCATTTAAAGTTTCAAGAGAAGAACTAAAAAGGATAAGAGAACTTTCGAAGAGTTATAATGTAGACATCGTTGCTTCAAATGTTATTTACCCATCTGATTTTTCTCATGCATCGAACGACGAATTGATAAGGAGAAAAAGTATAGAGTACACTTACAAAATTGCAGAAGCAGCTTCAGAGGTTGATTGCCCAATCTTAGTTTGGGGCTCTGGAAAAGCCAGGAATATACCACCAGAAGTACCTTTAGAAAAAGGCTACGAAAGAAACTTGCAAGTGCTAAAGGAAGCTGCGAAGGCAGGCAAAGAGTTCAATACAACATTTGCAGTAGAACCTCTTCCTAGAAATGAAACAAACTTTGTAAATAAAATAGAAGAAGCAGTAAAACTAATTGAATCTGTAGGTTCTGATTTTGTGAAAGTTATGGCAGATGTCAGGCATATGATGAGAGAAGAAGCTGATGTAGAAGAATCAATAAGGTTAGCAAGAGAAAAGATTGTTCATGTACACTTAGCAGACAACAACAGCAAAGTTCCAGGAATGGGAATAATTAACTTTTCAAAACTGTTTAGAGTATTTAAAGAGATAAACTACAAAGGAGCAATGTCTATAGAAGCTAGACTAGGAGAAAATTCAAAGGAAGAACTAAAGTTTGCGTTGAAGACCTTAAAAGAAGCTACTAAAGAAGTAGATAGTACACTTATTTAATGAGCGATTTAGCGTCTTCATAATCTAGACATAACTTCTAACAATCCTTGCATTGTAATAAAAGAGGCAGCATAAGCACCGGAACTAAAATCCTTTCCTCCTGGTAACTTTATTTGTTTTTCGTTAAGAGTTTGTGTCATTCTCCAGTGAGTTTCCAAGGAGATATAACCCTGGTAGTTAATTTCCTTTAAAGCTCTTAGGTTCTCTTCTATTCTTGCGTGCCCCTCACCTATTTTTAGAAATCTTACCTTAGAGTTTTCTCTTACACCATCTTTTAAGTGCACGTGGGCAATAAAGTTCTTCACATAGTTGAAGCCAGTTGGATAGGGTTCCTCTCGCTCTTCGTCCATGAGGTCATTTCCTGGATCCCAAAGTGCCTTTACGACCTTTGTATTCAAAGAACTGATGAAGTCAGATAAAGTTCTTCCGTTACCAACAAAGGTTGAAGGTTCATTTTCTACTACTATTGTAGCGCCATAGTCTTCCGCCAATTTGATTATATTTTCAAATTTATTCATGATTCTTTCTTTGTAGTCCTCGTACTTTCCTTTCTTCCAGAACGTAAAAGACCTAACTAACTTTGTATCAAGGTAACTTGCTAGTTCTAAAGCGCTTTTAAATATAGTTATGTGTTGCTCATATTCTTCTTTCGAGTCAATGTCGCACTTAAACGTAGGTGAAGCAATTGCAGAAACTTTTAAGCTGTTTTCTTCGAGGAATTTCTTAAGAGTAGCCTTTTCTTCTAAAATTTCTGGTAAATTCTTGTTTAGAATTGTCCTTATTTCTATTGCTTCTACGTTAAAGCTCTTTGCAAATTCTCTTATTTCTTCTAAGCTTTGAGAAACTTCATCAGTTATAAAAGAAAGCTTAAAGATATGCGCCATTTTTTTAGACCTCTTTTACTCAACAAGTGGAAAACTTACTTTACTTCCTGTTCTATGAGCCTTGTAAATTGCAAGAACAATTTCTAGTGCTTTTCTTCCTTCTTCTCCAGTCACATATGGTGTTCTATCTTCTATTATTGATTTTAAGAAATCTTCAACAACACCATCATGACCTACAGAAGGAGTTAAAGTTTCTTTCTTTTCTTTTACTTCTCCTACTATTTTTGCTTCACTTTTCTCTTCCCACTGTTTTACAATCTTTAAGTCACTTCCAACTACAACGGACTTTTTGCTTCCATAGATCCCAAGCCAGTTTTCCTGTGGTCTCAATGCAACACTTCCCAAAATTGTCCCAAGAGCGCCATTCTTGAACTTCAACGATGCAACTGCTATATCCTCTACTTCTATATTGTGAGTTCTTGTATCGTAAATTGCATACAGATAGTCGAGAGGTCCCATAATCCATTGCAACAAGTCGATTGTATGAATTGATTGGTTTATTAACGCACCTCCTCCTTCAGTACTCCACTTCCCACGCCAAGATCTTGCTACCTCATCTGCATAATAGTAGGAAGAGTCTTCACGATACCATTTTACAATAGCTTCTCCGTAAATTGGAGTTCCAAACTCTCCAGTTTCAAACTCTTCTTTTATTTTTCGTGTGTCAGGTGAAAAACGGTATTGAAAAACTACTTCAAGCTTTACTCCGTTCTTCTTACAAGCCCTGATCATCTCATCTGCTTGTTTTAGAGAAATCGCCATTGGCTTTTCGCAAAGAACATGCTTTTTATATTCTGCAGCTTTTATTGTTACCTCAGCATGTAAGTAGTGAGGAGTACAAACACTTACTGCATCAATGCTAGGATCTTTTAACAGTTGTTCGTAGTCAGAGTATATTTTTATTCCAGAAAGATCGAATCTTTCTGCTAAAGATTTTGCTCTTTCAGCTTTTACATCACAAAGAGCTGCAACGTTAGCCATTCCAGATTTTAAGTAACCAGAGACATGGCTTGGAGCAATTATTCCACAACCAATTATTCCAACGTTAACTTTTTTCTCCGAGGTCATTTCAAAGTAAAAAGTACTACGTCACAAACTTATAAATTTTTATGAAAATATGATAAAAACGAGACATAGAAATTTAAAGAATATGACATGTAGGAAGTTCCTTGAGACTCATTTAGAGACTTAAAGTTTTGAGTAGAAGGCATGTGTGAAGCGGGCATTCTAATTCGTTTAAAAAACTATATGTCACTTTAATTTCAAGTTTCAAAATAAAATTTAGTAGTGAAATTTTTATATTCTCTCACTGTAAATACAAGCCTAAGTTGAAAACTAAGAGGAAGGCGATTGCATTAATTCCAGCAGCCGGAATAGGAGCAAGGATGACTCCAGAATGGAATATAAACAACGTAGAAAAAGAGTATTTTCCGAAACCTCTTGTAAAAGAATTTTCAACCAACAAAAGTTTACTTGAGTTAGTAATAGAAAACCTAAGGAAGGCGAAAGTATTTGATGAAATTTATGTAAGAGTTGGAATGAAAAGTTTGCTAAGAGGAGATTCTAACGAACTTAGCATAAAGCGAGAAGCAATAAAGAAACTAGTAAAGTTTATCGAAGAAAAAAAGCTCGCGAAAATTTATTTTAACAATTTAGACGAAAAAGATGATGGAACTGGATCAACTATCCTTTCTGAAGAAATAAAAGAAAAAGTAAGAGAAGACCTTAACATAGAAGAAATACTAGTAATCTCTAGTGACCTTCCAGCAATAAAGCCAGAAACCATTAGAAAAATAGTTCAAGTTCATAGAGCACAAGAGAACGACATAACTTTAGTATCAACAATTGAAGAAGATGTATTTGGCCATGGAAGAATAGTAAGATATCCAGTTATCTTAAAGGGGATTAAAGAAAAGTACGAAGAACTTTCAAAAAAATCAAAAAAGTTGAATAAACTAATAAAAGAAGAAAAAATGAAGGTAATAAGAGTAGCTGAAGGAAAGGAACCATATTGGGCGAATTTCTTAGCTTTATTTGAAGATGAAATAAAAAAGTTAGAGAAAGGGGAAAAAGTTGTAAAGTATCATCCGATAAGAGGAATTATAGAAGGCGATAAAATAGAAATAGATAAGAATTTATTAAAAAGAATTGAAGTAAAGCCTAGCAATGAAAAATTTCTTGAGTTTGATGAGAGAAGCTTAGAGTTCTTAGGAGTTATTGAACAAGAACAAATAGGAGTTAATGAAGAAGAAATAAAGAACAGAAATATAAAATTAAGTGGATTTGAATATGAACTTTCTGCTTCTTATATAAATTCAATAAGAGAAAGGAACGTTCTTTGCATGGTAATATCTAGAGAAGTCTTACTTAACACCATAAGAGACGTTGACGTAAAAAACGAAGTAGAAAAAAAGATTGTCTTAAGAAAACATAAAGAAGAGTACTTTCTTCCAGAAGTAGCAAATGAAGCTGTGAAGATAGGAAAGAAAGTAGGAGTGGTAAGAATAAAGGAAAGGGAAGCAATTGGAATAGATACTAGAACAGATTTGAGAATGCTTTCCACTCAACTAAAACCGAAAAAAGTTACAATAAATAAAGACATTCTTAGGAAAATTAAGGAAGATAAGTTAATCGAAGCAAAAGAAAATGAACTGCAGATACTTGAACAAGTCTTTGGAGTAAACATCTACCCTAATACGAAAATATTCTTCGACAAACAAATCAAGTCTCTACTTCAAAGCATTGAACTTTACCTTAAGAAAGAAGGCAGTACGAAGAGGTTCTTTGAAAAGTATGGAAAATCGTTAAGAGAACAAAAGTATGAAGAATTTGGAATAAGAGAGAAGCTTACGTTTAGAGTTGGAGTTAATAGTTCATTTCTTGGAGTAGTTGCTTTAATTGGAAATATTAACATAAAAAGTTTTTGTAAGGTTGAAAACTGCTACTTAAAAAATGTAGAAATTGAAGAGAACGCATACGTTAGCGCATCAACCCTAGAAAATTGCTTAGTTGAGGGAAGTTATGAAAAGGTAGTAAAAATAAGCAACGAAAGAGAAAAAGAGCAAATTTTGGGAGAAGATGCAAATGAAGAAACAGTAAACTTGGAAGTTAAGCCAATAAAGGCAAGTAAGGCAATAGAAAAATTGGAAAGTAGTAAAAACAAAGAACTAGAAAAAATCTATGGAAGTAAAGAAGTTGCAAGCGAAAGAAAAGAAAAGATTCTAAAAGCTCTCAAGAAGTTCATAGAAATTTTTGGAGATGAAGAAGTTATAGTGGTAAGAGTTCCTGGGAGGCTGAACCTAATGGGAAGACATATTGATCATAGAGGGGGAAGCGTAAATGTTGCTGCAATTCCAAGAGAAATAATCGCTGTATTTTCAAAAAGAAGTGATAGTACAGTAAATCTATTCAACGTTGATGAACAATATAGGCCTTTCTCCTTTTCGATAACAGAAGAACTTCCTCCTACAAAAATAAAAGGTTACGAGTGGAGAGTGTGGACGCAAGATAGAATAAAAGAAAAAATCATAGAATGGTATGATTATGCTAGAAGTGTAGTGTTCTTTCAAAACATGTACAGGTTTTCAGATGGTAGTTTTATTAAGAAGTTCGAAGGTGCAAACATAGTTGTACTTGGAGACATTCCTCAGTCTGCTGGACTTTCGTCATCGTCAGCTTTGGTTGTTGCTATAAATCTTGGAATTGTAGCACTAAATAAGCTGAAGATCTCAAAGAGAAGGTTTGTGGAATGGTGTGGAATGGCAGAGTGGATAGTTGGTACGCGAGGTGGCTATGGGGATCATGCCGCAATGATGTTTTCAAAAGCAGGAAAAATTGCAAATATAGCAACAATGCCTCTTAAAGTTAGATACGTTAGCTTTCCAAGAGA
>JAAOZO010000014.1 GCA_011605715.1 Nitrososphaerota archaeon
GTAAGATCGTCGGCAGCGTCAGATGTGTATAAGAGACAGGTAAAGAGCAATTCCATCCTAAGAAGACCTCTCTTGAGTCTGATGAAGTTTGAACAACGCTTTCTTTTACGCTTGGGCTTATTGAAGAACCTTCGATATACCATCCTTCTCCTATCGTACTACTATAGTCAGTAAGTAGCTTTAGATAGTAGGCTCTTTCGTAGACTGCAGTTATCACTTTAGGAGAGTTTACAGTTATTGTAGTTGGATTCTGACTCCCACTTAAGTCACCCTTCCAGTAGGAAAACTTAGCTCCAGTTCTGTTTCCATAGTCTACAAAGTCGTTAACTTTAATCTCTAATGCTTCTCCACTCTTAACCCATTCTTCTTTTACCTTTCCTCCAAAGCTGTCGAAGACTAAAACTTTGTAGTAAACTTCCCAAATTGCTTCTGCTGTTGTTGCCTGCCTTACTGTAAATGAGCTTCCTACATTTATATTATAAGAGCTTATTCCGTCGTTTACTTTCCATCCAGCTAATACAAGCTTAGTTCCATTGTTAAAAAGAACTTCGTTTGTATCTAAGGAAGGAGTAACTTCTGAGCCAGCCTTGTAGTATCCAGAACCAGAAGTTTTTCCATACGAAGAAACTACGTTTACATAGTAATAAGGAATTAAATGAACGTAGTAGTGCTGCAGAGCTAAGGGATTTGTGTTTTGTCCCCACCTGTTCCAGTTTGCTTCTATGTAGAAAGATACTTGGCTGTAGTCAACTACCTTTGGAGTATATGATTGGCCTGGAGTAAATGTAAAGTTGAAGTACTTTTTGTTTATTGCCTCGTCTCCACCAGCTACTGCTTCATTGTAGCGTACGCCGTTTATTACTACGTCAGCATACCAAAGCAAAGAGTCGTGATCTGGATTTAAATCAACGTTTGGCTTTATTACTTCAACCACAACCCTTATTGTTTGAGAAGGAGACTGAACATTTACTTGAACGTAGACGTCGTAATTTTCATAAACCGTTGCAAAAACCTTTGAACTTATTAAAATAACAACGAACAAAAGCAATAAAGTTAAAGTCCTAGCGTTCATTTTTATACTTTCTAATACAAAATAAATTTATAAGCCTTTTTAAGCACCGATAAAGAACAGTTTAGTAATTAAAGACGCTTTAGCAACCAAAATGTTCACTTTTGAAGAAAATAGTTCTATTGTACAAAGTATTGCAGGCAGACCTAAGTTTGTGAAAACAACCGGCATTATTGAATCAGTTGAGAAGTATGCAAAAGCCTTCTTCTGGAATAAGAGTAAGCACATTGTTAAACCTAAAACTGAAAGACATAAACTAGACTACTCTGATGGTATTTCAAAAATAGTTGTTCCAGAATACCTAAGCAAGAATGGACTTTCGTGCACTATGTTTATGAGTTCAGAAGCAACTAAACTGTTAAAGCAGTATTTGACTTATAGGAAGAAGGCTTTACATGAGAACATAACTGAAGAGAGCTATGTAAATTAGTGAGAAAGGGAAAAAACTAAACTACGTATCTTTCAGAGAGGCATGGAAGCGACTGTTGAAGAAGTGTGGTTTAGCAAAGAAAGGCCATAAGTATTACGTTTACCACATTCACGTTTTGAGGAAATGGTTTAGAACTAAAGCAGAAGAGTTGACACCTTCAATTCGAGAAAGGTTAATGGGTCATGCCAGAGGATACTTAGACGATAGTTATTTTCGTACGACGGACGAACAACTTTTAAATGAATACAAAAAAGTTCATGCCTTTGCTAAGAGCAGGTGTTAAAGGTAGAAAGCCAAAAACACAGTTTAAAGAGTACGATAATATTTTAATTGCGGCCCAACCTGACCTTGAGGATGGCGAAAACTACTATGAATTCAAAACTTATCCAATAAATGATTATGCAAGAGCCCAATGCAGGGTTTTCTCCTACGTTCTTGAACAACCTACAGTTTTAGTTGGTTTAAAAGAAGATAAAAACGGCTATATCAACTTTGAAAAAGAAATTATAGATGCAGAAAACTTTGTTCTTCCTGAAATACCTCCTACACTAGGAGAACTTGAAGAAGCATGTGATGGGTGCGGTCTTCCTTTGAAGTACTGTGCATGCGACAAATTTTCTTTTTCTGAAGGAGAACTGAAGAAAAAGGTAATCCTTGGCCTAGAAAAACATTAAGTTAACAGAGCAAAGCTAAACTTACATTTTTTGAAAAGAACCTTTATTTAATTCCTTTGTTCAGTATTGAGATTATAAGCTATGAGGAAAAAGAAGGTAGTGGTTGCTTCAGGAGTCTTCGATATAGTTCATATAGGCCATATAAAGTATTTAAAGAAAGCAAAACAAATTGCAGGTAAGAATGGAATTCTTCTTGTTGTGCTGGCTAGAGATAAGCTAGTTGAAAAAACTAAGGGAAAGAAGCCGATAATAAACGAGAAAGGAAGAAAGGAAATCATTGAGTCTCTTAAATTCGTTGATAAAGTGATTCTTGGTCCTTCAAAAACCAACGTTACAGAAGGTATAAAAGAAGTCATTCGAAAGTATGAACCAAATGCTATAGTTTTAGGTTACGATCAGGAGTGGCTAAGAGAAATTGCTCAGAAAATAGTAAATAACGAGCCCAAATGGAAAAATATAAAGATAGTTAAGCTAA
>JAAOZO010000029.1 GCA_011605715.1 Nitrososphaerota archaeon
CAAAAAGTGTTTTAAGTTAAGTTTTTCTTTTTATAAAAGAGGGATCCCAAAAACCTAGAACTTTAGATCCAGAAGTAACTTAAGGGCTACTTATCATAAAGTTAAGACAAGTATACCAAGGAACACTAGCAATCCCGCAACAGCCGTCTTTAAGGTTATTTTTTCTCCCAAGAAGAGGTAAGACATCACTATAATGAACAACAAGCTTGCTCTATCTATTGGAGCTACCTTTGATGCATCTGTTAATTTTAATGCAGCAAAGTAAAACACCCATGAGAGGGCGCCGCTTACTCCACTCAATATGATAAACTTCATATCACTACCCGTAAGGTCAAGAATTTGTGGTAACTTCCCAAGTGAGGTAACTATTATTAGCATTGTCACAGCCATGATTACTGCTCTAACGCTAGTTGCGACTGTAGAGTCTACAGTTTTCAAGCCCATCTTACCAAATATAGTTACTAGGGCTGCGAAGAATGCATCCAAGATCGCAAGAATTAACCATGTATAGTTACCTAAGTTCATGCAACTTTGGCACTATAATAATATAAAAAGCTTTTTCATTGATCTTTGCAACCTACTTCTAGCTTACACATAAGGATCTTCTTCAAGAAAAAACAGAATTTACCTTTAGTCTAGATTCTTACACGTGAAAACTCAACTCATGCTTTGCGAACATACAGTGCCAACGAACTTTAAATTGAAAAATTCAAAACCTAACAATAGCAACAAAGCTGACTTCATGCTTATTTCCAATTTTCATTGCATGAACGAAGCCTTAACGTGAGCGTGTAACCTTAAGATAGCAGCTTCTTTCAAAGAAAAACTTAAATAGCCTTCATTTTTGAGCTGAACTTGCGGTTTTCCTTAAGCCGCAGGAGATGATGCTCTCCTCTAACCGCCCCTACAGGAGGGGCTGATAGCATCTACTTTCTGTACAAGAGGTGCTAAAAGATGGAAAGAGTAATAGGGGAGTTAGAGGAGAAGAGTCTACCAGAAAGAATAGCAAACTACATATTAGCTAGAAGAAATGAGGATGGAGGATACACTTCAGTACAGTTTATAGAATCAAACACATACGATACCTTTCTAGCTTTAGCAATACTAAAGGAAATCAACGTTGACCCACCAAACGTTGAACAAACGGTAAACTTCCTAAGAAATTGTCCACTCTTAGACTTAAGATCAATATACTACGTTAACAAGTCACTTGAAATTCTAAAGCAACCTTTAGTTGACGCTACTGAATTCATAATGAGCATTAGAAACAAAGATGGTGGTTTTGGGACTTTGAATGTAGATATAGAATCAAGCTCTGAGCTAGAAACAACTTTCATGGCTTTAGACTTGCTAAAGATGCTTGGCAAAACAGTAAAAGACAAAGAAAGAACCATAGAGTTTGTGCTTAACTTAAAAAACCCAGATGGAGGGTTTGGGAAGTCGCTAAATTCAAACATAGTTTCAACTTACTATGCACTAAGTGCATTAAGCTTATTAGAGTATGATGTTGAAAAGCTAGAAGAAACAAAAAGATACGTTACTTCGTGCGAAAGTGAAATGGGAGGATTCACTCCAAAGCCATTAGCAGAACCTCCGTTCATAGAGTACACTTACTTTGGAGTAATGGCGTTAAAGTTTTTCAAACTTAAGCCAAAAAGTATAGCTAAAACAACGAGCTTTGTACTCAGTTGCTTAAATTCAAATGGTGGATTCAGAAGAAGCTCAGAACATGGCATTTCTTCATTTGAGTATACATACTACGCGATTTCCGTACTTAAAGAGCTAGGAGTGAGTATAGTTTGAAAGAAAGCTACTTAAGTGAGAAACATAAAAGTGCTATAATTTCTGCAACAATATCCCTGAAGAAGTACTTAGAAGATCTGAGAAGACTAATGAGCGAAGGAAAGGCTCCAGAGTTTACTGGCTTTGCAGGCAGACCGATGCCACTACCAAAGAGTAAGTTAGAAGAGCTTAACAAAGAGTTAGAAGAGATTGAACAAGTTATAAATGAAATAGAGAATGAAGTTGGAAAAGAAATAATAAACGAAAGACCTGATTTAATGTTAACTTACATGTGGGCCAGCGTAATACTAGGCAAGATGGAAGGCGTTCTTAAGACTATAGAACCAAGTAGCTTAGAGAAAAGTAGAGGTGAACTTCCATCGAACATAAAGAACTTTCTGGAAGACAAAGTGAGGGTGCTAGAAGATAGGGTAAAGAGATTAAGAGACGAATATACAACCGCAAAGTTCTAGTATTCAACCCTTAAGGTTTTGTCTTAAAGAGAGTTTATCATACTACTAGTGCTTTCTTAAATTTTAGCTAGCTAAAATTTAAACTTAACAAACACGGTTTTAGCAAAGTTAAGCTTCACCAAAAACTTTTATATTTCCTAGCTTAGTTAATTGCTTATGAGTAAACTCTTCGTGAGTGGTACAATAAACTGGGACATAACTTTGTTCGTTGATAAGCTTCCGACGAGCGGCCAAGAGGTTCTTGTCAACAAAGTTACTTTTGCCCCCGGCGGCAAAGGTGGAAATGTTTCTGTAGCAGCTTCAAGACTACTGGAAAGA
>JAAOZO010000176.1 GCA_011605715.1 Nitrososphaerota archaeon
CCTAGCAGCGAGTAAAGCTTTCTTTATACCATCTATAGTATCTTTTGGTTTACGTAAGAAAATGATTTCACTCCCACTTATTCTTAGGTCATTTGATAAGAAGTCAACAATTTCTTGACTTGTGGGAAAAGTCAAAACAAGCTTACTCAGAACTTGAAGCTGAGGTAAATGAGCGAAAAGAAATTTTTCAACTTCTAATGCAACAGACTTAGCATCTCCAGAGAACTTAGAAGAAACATTTAAGTTATCAGCTTTTATTTCCAAGTATACTTCTATATTACTTTGGCTCATTGTTGTACAACCACCCCTCTAAGTTTCTTAGCGAGTTCTCTTGCAAGAACTTTTCCCTTTTCTGTAAGTATATATTCACCTGTTTCTTTCTTTGTAACAATACCTTCTCGTCTCATTTCATAAAGTCTAGCGGCATATCCAGTTGAAACTATGCCGCTCTTATTGAGTAACATCCCTATATCACCACTTTTTAGTCCTTCCTCTTTCAGCGGATACAGCAAAAGCATTATTGCTTCTTTATCCGTCACTTCTCTATGCAATCCACTCAGTACTGGCAAACCCTTCTCATCCACTTTAACTATGCCTTTTAGGTCAACGTCGCCAACTTTCGCAACAAGCTGCTCTTTTACTGAATCAAGTTTTGAAATTACTTCTGGCAACTTATCCAAAAGTTCATTAATTTCTTCTAAAGAGTCAGCGGAGAGTTCAATTTGACTTTCTTCGTGTCTAGTGCTTATCTTTATCTGCTTCATTTCTACGTAACGTATACGTAACTATACGTATTTAAGCTTTTCTCTGTGTTAACCTTACTTATTTTAAGTCGTTAGAAAAAGCACACATTTTATAAAAAATAAAATACTACGAAACAGAGAACCAAATCTAAAAATTACTTACTTTTTAGCATCATTATAGCTTGAGCTAAATCACCATTCGTCATCTTAAGAGCAGACCTCGCTTCTTCTATACTTTTACCCGTTTGCTGTACAACAAGTAAAATATCTTCTTCAGAAGGCTCGTAACTTTCTTTTTCTTCGCCTCCCTCTTCAACTTCTTCGCCAACTATTTGGTACATCGACTGCTCTGGGTTTTTTATTCTAAAAACAGTTGGGTTTCTTATGATTATTGTTTTTTCATCCATTATAAGCCTAACTTCTTTTATACCTTCGACTTCCTCAAGATTTATACCGAGTCTTTTAAGTAATCGTTCTTGGTCTCTTCTTGAAAGCTTCTTCATGGAAATCCTTCTATAGGTATAAGAGTTAAGGTGTTTCGTACACCATCAATTTTTCTTATTCTTTCAGAGACTATCTCTTTAAGCTTTTCAGGATTTTCAGCCTTAACTTTTACGACAATGTCATAAACACCATAAACAACCCATGCTTCTGCAATTTCAGGAACTTTTTTAAGCTCGTTCACTATACGTGATTCGGCGCCAATTTCAACATTTACCAAAACATACGCGTGTGAGAAGGACATTTATCTCATCCGTTTTAATTTTTACTAAAAGTATAAATTTAAATGTTTCTATGGAAGCATTAGCTTTATTCCTCCCATTACTTTAAAGTAACAAAGGTGGGGCCAGGGCGATTCTCAAGCTCAAGGCCTTTTGAACGCCCATAAACGGGTTTCTTCCAAGCTCCAACCTTTCTTCATCTTACTAATCAGAAAACCCTATAATGGCTGGAGCCCGTCGTCATTGGCTAGACCACATTTTATGTGGCCTATATACCTGGTTAGACCATGGCCCCACCGATTCTTAAGCCAATAAAAATGAATAAATAAACTTTATGCTTACTTAAACTTGATCTCTTATGGGAGATCACTACAAGAACCTAAGTTTTGTGGTTCTTCCTAAAAAAGTAATAGAAGCAGAGTTTAAACAATATTCATAGAACTTAGCTTGAAAACAATATTGTTTTTTATCCTTAGCTTTATCAGAAGAAGCTCATACTACGTCGCCATTCTTAAGTAGCTCATATCATTCATTAGCTTTTCGTACTTCTATGTTTCAAAAAGTTTTTACAATGTTAATGGTTTATTCCCCTTTCTATTCTTGTTTTTGCTTTTCTTGGAGTAACTTCCTTCGCATTATTTTATTCTTTACTCACTACTTAACCTAATTTTCGCCTAACAAGAATTTTCTCGGCAAGAGACCCTAGCCTTAAGCTATTTAGAACGTATAAAAAGTAAGTTTTACCTTGTTACCTCAGAAAACTGAAAGACTTCTAGTAATTTCTTGTTCGAAGGTCTCTCAAAATATCTTCTAATTGGGTCGATTATGCTCGATATCTCCCTAGCAACGGATAATTTTAAGTCCATTGGATGCAGCTTTCCTTCAATGTATTCCTTTTCTAACGCTTCATAAGATGAAAAAACAATGTCACCTCCATATTTATCAGATCTTTCCACTAGAAATTCTTTCTTCTCATGAAATATAATGTACTTTGCTAATTCTAGTACGGGGTTCATTTCAGCTTGTTTTTCCGGACACCATGCCTTTAATAGTTTTTCTCTTATTTGTTTCTCAGAATCGTGAATAAAAATCGCAGTCCAAGGTTGGCTCTTACTCATTTTTGAAGCTACTACTTGCTCTATTTTATCTTCAGAGTTTACTTTTGGAGGTTCTGCTAAACCCATCAGTAAATGGTGGTGAAGTGCTACAGGCTTTTTCCATCCTAGCTTTGGGTAAACTTCTCTTGCTAAAACATGCACTTTCCTTTGATCCATTCCACCATGAGGAATATCTTCACCTAAGTATTTTATGTCAACAGCTTGCATCGGAGGATATATATATTGAGCAAAGTTTAACAATTCTCTTTCTGTTCTTCCCATTATAGTTAAACAACGTGTAACTCTATTAAGAGTTACATTAGATGAAAATCTTATTATGTCTTTCCAATATTCATCGTTATTGTGATACAAATCAGAACCAAGCACTATTTTTGCTTTTGGACAAAAGAACTTAAAAGCTTCTTCAAAGTATTTCGCAGCCTTCAAGATGTTGTCCCAGTTACCTCCAAGTTTCTTATTTATGAAACTATGCCAATCCGCAAGATAAACAGTGACATCAACACCAGCTTCCGCTAAATCGTTTATTTTGTAACCACTAACTACTAAAGTACCAAGATGTAGCAAACCTGAAATCTCAAAGCCTATGTAATGCTTAGGGTGTTCGTTTGTTTCAAGTAATTCTTTAAGTTCTTTTTCAGTGATTATTTCTTCTGTGGGAGGTCTCTTAATCAGCTCTAGTTTTGTTTCCACGTCCATAATAGAAGTACTTATTTTTGCCCTCTTTTAAGTCTTAAAGATAACTAGAAATTCATTCCCTACTAATTGTTAAACAACATTTTAGAGAAAATAAATGAACAACTGACCAAGAAAAGGCAAATTAAAAGCTAGCTTCTTACGAAAAGTTTTTTAATTCAACCTTAAGTAAACTGCTTGCTTCTAGGGGCCGGTCGTCTAGTCTGGTTAGGATATCTGCCTGACACGCAGAAGGTCGCCAGTTCAAATCTGGCCCGGCCCATTTCTTAATTTTATTAGTAAAATACCTAAAGTATTCGTGAGTAAAGAATTTATATGCACAGTTGGCATAGATAACCTTGATTAAGGGATTGAGCATGGAATATTTAACAGACGAAGAATTTAAACACGAAATTGAACTATTTTCAACGCAACTTCAAAGAGTAAGGCAACAGATAGAAAGATTAGTAGCTTTAAAGAACGAAGGAAAAGTGAGCGACCAAGTATTTAAAGAAGTCTTAGAAGAAATAACAAATAGAGTAAACGCATACTCAAATAAATACAGCGAAATAGAGGAAGCCGTTGCTGCAAAGCAGACAAAAGTAAAGGATGAAGCAAAGGAAATAAAGCACTACCTTGAAACTCTAGAAGTAAAGTACACTATTGGTGCAGTTCCTGAGGACCAGTACAAGGTAAACAGAGCAAGTTACACGATGCGCTTCCAAAACTTAGACGAATTTAGCAGAGCAATTGCAAGTCTAATGAATACCATTAGAGACAATTGGAACAAAATAACCTCCTACATTAACCAGTTTAAACCTGCTTCAAAAGAAGAAATACCAACTACACCTCCACCACTCACCATACCACCACCCACCTATGAAACAAAATCAGAAGAAAAACCGGTGACGCAAACATCTCCAACAAAGGCTTCAACATCACCTGCAACGATAACCGCTGTTACTCCAGAGCAAAAGAAGAAAGAAAAGAAAATTTGCCCAAAATGTGGAGCTGAGAACCCAGCGGACGCAACATTTTGTTACAATTGTGGCGCAAAGCTAATATAAAAATTCAAAGTTTTAGGCTTTTTACTTTTTTCTTATTTTTTCTACTACTCAAAGAGAGCTCCTAAGCCGGCAACTTCCTCAGCTTTCTCCTCTTTCTTTTCTTCCTTTGGTTTTTCTTCAGCTTTTTGCGGCGCTTGAGGAGTTGCAGGCGCTACACTAGCAGGAGCGGAAAGAAAAGAAGTTGCGCTTGAAAGAACTTTATCTATATCAACGTTAGATAGTGCTGAAACAATCATCTTTATTCTTTGCATGTCTGGTTCAGTTCCAGCTGCTTTTAAGACATTAGCTATACTTTCTTCGTTTATCTCCTTCTTTACAGAGTGAAGAAGGAGTACGGCATGAAGGTATTCAGACATCTTCGGCTCGATTCTAAGCTTAAGAAAGCACCAGTATATAAAGACTACTTTTTGTGGCCAGATCTAAGAGTGGGACCTTGTCTGTCTTTGTGACTAAATTTTGAATAAAGAGCATTTTTCATAGATGACAATGGTCAAGAGACAGCTTAATCTTAAAAATAGAGAAAAGCTCTTCTTAAAAAGGCGGTTTATTCTTAAATTGTTTCAATTGTCGCATAGCTTTTTTTAAGATTTTGAAGCATTTTCAACGATTTTATTAAGCAACAAAGACTTATTCGCCGCTATCTGCAATAATAAAGTAATGTTATCTTTCGTAACTATTGAAGCTTCTAAACTTAAAATTTGCATCTTTCTGTGAGCTTTAACAAGCAGTAGTGGTAAAGTATCTTTTGTGAAGTAGTTTATTTCTGTTGCTAGAACAACATATTTTCTATTAGCTTCTACAAGTTCATTGAGTATTTTTTCTGGTTCAGTTATCAATAGTGCTCCTTCTACTATGATGCCGTCGACCAGAGCAGCTCTAGGTCTTAAGTACATTCTAATCGGCTTTAAACCGAGTTTTGATAAGGCGGCAGCGAGCTTTGCGTTAATCTTTTCGCCAGCCCTTGCAACTACAGCTTCTTTAGTAATCCAAATACTGCCTTTGTCGATTCTTGTAGGAATTCCTGCTTCGTTAAGCTCAGAAATCATTGGACCTGGAGGCAAGCCAGTGTTTCCAGGTTTCACGACAAGATCCTCCTCTAAGATGCTTCCAGCCTTCGCTGGAAGGAGAAGAGCATTCTTTACAAATTCTCTTGAGAGCTTAAAGGGATCCTCGTTAGTGAAAGCCAGAAGAATTGAGCCACTAGCATACTTCAATGCAAGCTCAACTAAAGTTTTGTTACCTATTTTTTCTGCAGCTCTCTTGAACAACGACGGTTTCTCGAACTTAAACTTAACTCTTCCCCTAAAAATCTCTCTCATTTCATTGATTACTTTCGTTCTAAGGCCACTAGCTTCAATCACCATAACATACTTGTAGGAATTTATTAAAGCAGCTAGCTCTTCTACTCTTTTCTCTTTTTTTATGAGAGATACTCTAACTTTTTGCATTCTATTCACCTTTTTTCCTCTTATAACGAACTGGAGAGCCCATCGTTGTTTTTACAACGATCTTATCAATCTTTCTTCGTGCATCTTGAATTTTTTGTTCTAGCGCTGAAATTATTCTTGCTGCATTTTCGTTTAGTTTTTCTACTGGCATATCTTCAGTTCCTATGAAGCTTGAGACTGTAGATTGAGATTTTATTCTTACTAGAACGCTCCTTTTAAGTCTCTCAACAATCGATGTAATGTCTGCGTTTGGAGCAACAGCTACAGGCATTCTATCCTTTGGGCCTAGAAACGGCCCAAGTATTTTCCCAACGAGGGGCATAAGAGAAACTTCAGAGACAAAAAAATCATACTGTGAAGCAAGCTTTCTTGCCGCTTTTTTATTACCAGCGAGAGATTCCAGATCTTCTCTTGAAATTACTGGAACATTTAATTTTCTTGCCTGCGCTAATAAGGCTCCAGAAGTTATTACCGCCACTTTATTCTCTTTAGAGGGAGGGAAGTTTGGAAGCTCGACCTGCAAAGAAAATCTATTTTCTGGCTTTTTAAGGTCAATTTCCCTTAACTTAACGTAGAGCTCGACGGATTGAAGAAAACTTCTTTTCTTATTATTTGTTTCACTTAATGCCTTCTCAATGAGTTGCTTTGTAACTTCTTCTAAAGAAGGCAACTTAGGACTCACCTCCTTCAGGAATACTTAGTTTACCTTCTTTTACCATTTGTATCACATCCTTAGGGTTTTTTCCATCTACAGTTATTCCTACGCTTACGCAGGTTCCTAACACCTGAAGTACTGTAGCTTTAAGGCTACCTCTTTTTGTAGCAGCGTATTTTGTCTTTGCTATTTCAATAACGTCCTTGAATGTAACGTTTCCTATTGGCTGTTTTATTCCATTAGAAGAACCTTTTTCGACACCAGCTGCTTTAAAGAGTAAAGCAGAAGTTGGAGGAAGACCAACTTGAATTTCAAACTTTTTTGTTTCTGTATCAACTATAATCTTAACAGGTACCTTGCTTCCTTGAAAATTAGCTGTAGCTTTATTTATTTCTGCTACTATTGCACCTATGTTAACACCTAGGGGTCCCAGTTGTGGACCTAGAGGAGGTCCTCCACTTACTTGACCACCTGTAACGATTGCTGAAATTTCCACCTTTTCTGGCATCTCTATGCACTACACCTCAGCTTTGGACTTATTTTTAAACCTGTTTTTTCCCCTTCTCAACAAGCCTCACTAAGTCAATAGACAAAGTTATAGGGAATATGGAGCCACTTTCTTGCAATTCTATAGTGACCTCGTTCTTCGCCCGATCTATGTCTATGATCCGCGCTCTCATTCTTTTGAAGACGCCTGTTTTTACTTCTACTACGTCGCCTATGGAAAATTCTTCTACTGCAGGCCTCTCGGTGAAATATTTCGAAATTTCTTCATCCTTGACTATGCCCTGTAGTCTTCCCCTAACATCCTTTACGTCTTGAGAAACAAGGTCTACTTGATAGGCAGTTTTTGCTTCTACATAAATAAAACCCTTAAGATCTTCAGGTACGATTACCGAAAAAATCTCAAAATTCTCAGCCAAAGTTTTGTACATTATAACCTCTGCCGCTGCTCTTTCTCTACCAGGCGTAACCTTTACTATAAAAAACATAAGGTTCACCTAGGTCTTAGTTGTAGTAGTAACGCCAAGAATTGAACTAGATAAGTTATTACACCTACAACAGTAATCCCCAGAAAAGTTATCTTCAATGAGTGAATGAAATCATCCATACTGGGTTTTGTTGATACTTTTAGCATCCTCCTTATTTTTTCAATTAGCTCCAACAACACTTTCTCTCCATAGAGTAGAGAAAATCTCTTTTTTAAGTATTTACTTTTTCTTTACTAAGTTTTGAAAACTAAAAAGAACTTAAGAAAACAACAACTCACATACGTAACTCTTCATAGAAAAATGTCTTAAATCTGAGTACTTTTGTCCAGTCCCAACATAGGAGATGGGTTTTTTTGAAACATAAGAAACCGAAATTGCAGCACCACCCTTTACATCAGCATCAAACTTAGTCAAAACTATTGAATCGAATCCAACAAACTCTAAAAAAGTTCTCGCTTGCTCAACCGCATCATTTCCTGTTAAGGCGTCTACGATTAGAATTGTATGATTTGGCTCTATGACCCTTTTAATTTTTCTAAGTTCATTCATTAAATTCACGTTTACATGTGCTCTTCCAGCAGTATCAACTAGGATCACATTTAGGTTGTTGTGTTCAGAGAATTTTATGGCATCGTAAGCAACGGAGGCAGGATCCTCGCCATACTTACCAGAGTAGAAGGGAAGGTTTAGAGCACTTGCATGATGTTTTAGTTGTTCAATAGCTCCAGCTCTAAACGTATCTGCACAAACTAACAGAGGCTTTAAGCCCTCTTCTTTAAAAAGTCTTGCAAACTTTGCTAAGGTAGTTGACTTTCCGGTTCCATTGGAGCCTATGAACATAATTATGAACTTTCCACCTAAGCTAACTACATTGGATGCATCTTTAACTAAGTCTACTTCTTCTGTTGGAAGCACACTCAACAAGTATTGTTTTGCTTCTTCAACTAAGACGTTTTGAATGTTTGAAGAAAATATTGGAAACTTTCTTTCCTTCAGTTCGTCTATAATGTGTTTTGAAAAAACATCAGCTAGGTCATAAGCTATGTCGTTTTCTACTAGTTTTAGCTTAAATTCATCTCCTAATTCTTCTAGTTCTTTATCGGAAAGTTTTTTTGAAAATAACTTACTGAAGAACGACTTAACAGAAGAACCTAAAGACTTACTCATTTTGTTGCAGTTTGCAGTCTTTGGCTTATTTGAACTAATTTTGACTGTTTGTCGTTTAGTTGTTGCTGAGCTTGCATCATTTCTTCGAGCGCATTCTGTTTGGCTTTCCTTATAGACTCAACGCGTTCTTCCAAGATTTTTTGACAATCATCTATGGTTTTATCGACGAATACACCTTCTCCAATGTTTATTAACGCTCTTTTGCTGTCAACGATGCTCGCCCTTATGTAAACGCCACCCCCAATATCGACAAGCATTTGCTGGCCCTCTTGAGATTGTGTCAATGCCTTAATAGCATCTTTTGCAGTTAGTAGTGTACTTTCCGATGCTTCTAAAAGCTGGTAACGTTGCCTAAGAGCTTGAATGTATTCTTCTAGTGCCTTAGACTCAGCATAAAGCTGCCTAAACTCTTCCTCTAATGAAGACATAATCCCTTCGCACTCTTTATCCTAGGGGAGAGTTATTATAAAGATTTATTTCACTTTTCTCTTAAAAACAAACAAAGAGGCTATTTTGGAGCAAGCGTGGGCTGGGTCGGATTTGAACCGACGACAACTCGGTTTCTGAGAGAGTTCTCTTCAGCCGAGCGCTCTCCCAGTTTGCTCGTATTTTAACTCTGAGCTACCAGCCCACGTGTCTCTATTTAAGAAAGAAACTATTATTTATGCTTTATCTTAGGGCTCAGGAGCAAGACCCCACCTTACCTTTACTGCAACACCCTTTTTTAGTACTTTAATGGCACTTGGAGGCACTACCAACTTTCCAACAGCAGCTAACTCATCGTTGCTACTTACAACTAAAACTTCAGACCCAACTCTAAGGTTTTCATCAACTTTAATTACATGTCTGCAAAAGACGTTATGACCACGTATAGCGAAGGCATATGACTCATTATTCACTATCACTCTAATGTATGGGGGCGTTACCTCAGCGTGCAACACCCTTGCACCTGCTCTATGCAGAAGTAAGGTTCCTGTTGCGTTGTCTATGGTTGCTATAATTTCACCGCGTGAGTTTAGAATTTGTTTTGGTCTGTTAAAAAATTTTGAAAAAACAAAGCTAACTTCGTCTGGAGGAAACAGTTTCTCTCCAACTGAGAAGCCGAACTGGTAATTTGCTATGTTAACTAGCATGAGCCTGAAGAATTCTTTTTTGTCCATAATGCTCATTCGTCTAGGCTCTTCGGTTAAGTAAAGATAGAGTTAAAAACTTTTAATACTTTTAAATATTCCAGTGCTATCTTAAAAGAATGAATTGCGAAATTTGTGGTAAGAAGATCGTTGGGAAACCAAACCTCGTAAAGGTTGGAGGGGCGTTTCTCTATGCTTGCGATGAGTGCGCTAAAAAACTGAAGAAAGTACCGCAACTAGAACAAAGTACTAGGCCAGTAAAAAAGGTTGTGACAGAAGATAAGAGAACTGAAAGAAAAGTAGCCTCAAAACAAATAGAAAGCGAACTTAAGCTAAAGCCAGTTAAAGAATTTGCAAAAATTGTAAAAGAAGCAAGGGAGAAACAGGGATTAAGCATATTACAGCTTTCTATGGCTGTTGGTCTAAAAGAATCAACCTTAAAGAAAATCGAAGCTGGAAAGTTAATACCACCAATTGAAAGCATAAAAAAAATGGAGAGAGTACTAAAAGTAGCTCTTTTAGAGGAAGAAAAAGAAGAACCTAGTACAGAAACTTCATTACTGAAACCAAAATCTGCGAACTTGACACTTGGAGAAGTTTTAGATATACACGGAAGAAAAAGAGAAAATGACTCAAGAACCTGAAGTTTGGATACTTAGATTGGGGCATAGAGTTTTTAGAGATAAAAGAATAACTACACATCTTGCACTCGTTGGAAGAGCTTTTGGAGCAAGTGGAATTTATATTGAAGGTGATGCAGACCCAAAAATAAAAGAAAAAGTAGATGAGATAAACAAAACCTGGGGAGGAGAGTTTACCGTAAATTTTGTTAGCAACTGGATTAATTTCGTGAAAAAATGGAAAAAAGAAGAAGGAACTGTTGTTCACCTGACAATGTATGGCTTACCATTTGAAGATGTTATAAACCTGATAAAAGATGAGAAAAAGAAAGTTTTAGTTATAGTTGGCGGAAAGAAAGTTCCACGAGTTGCTTACGAAGTTGCAGACTATAACTTAGCAGTAACAAACCAGCCTCACTCGGAAGTTGCGGCTATAGCACTTTTCCTAGATAGATATTTTGAGGGAAAAGAACCACTTCACAAAAATCCAAAGATAAAAATAGTACCTACACCGAGGGGAAAGTTTGTTATATCAAGAACTCTGTGATAAAAGACAAGGTTCCTACTCTACAGTAAGACCTAGAGATTTTGCTAATTTTTTAAAACCTTCAAAAGTAACCTTACCTCCAACCATTATTTCTTCTCTAGAGGGGATGATGAGATTATCTTTGTAAAGGCCGCTTAAGTCAGCTATGTAAAAAGCATGAATTACGAAGAGGAGAAGCTTTAATTCTCTACTACTTAGTTCGCTCTCTATTTCTTCGAGTTCTTCGTCTGAAAACGAACAGACTTTTCTTAAAGAAGCTTCAAGTGATTCTTTGTCTTCGTCCATTGCATCAAGTAGATCTTTTAATGTAATGTCATATTCTTTGAGTAAATTTTCGAGAGCTTTTCTTACACTTATGTAACTCATAGCTCTAAGTTCAAGGGTATATTCTGCTTATAGTTCTTGGAAAAGGAACTGCAAACTTTATGTTTGGTAAGTCTAAAATGTAAACGAGAATTCTTTCTATTCCCAATCCAAATCCAGCATGAGGAACGGAGCCATACTTTCTGAGGTCTAGGTACCAAGAATAATCCTCTGGGGAATAGCCTTCTTCCTTTATTCTTCTTAATAGAACATCATAATCAGAAATTCTTTCACCACCACCTATTATTTCTCCAACTTTTGGGAATAATAGGTCATTTGAGAGCACAACTTCATTTCTTTGAGGATCAGGTTTATGGTAAAAAGCTCTAGTACTTTTAGGGAAGTGCGTTACGAATACAGGACCGCCAACGATGTTAACGAGTATTTTTTCTTCATCTGCCCCTAAGTCAGAACCCCACTCGATCTGTATACCTTCTCTTGAGAGTAGGGTTATAGCCTCGTCATAAGTAATTCTTTTGAATGGTTTTTGAGGAGGACTAAAATTTGGGTTTATCGACCTTATTTCATGCCCTATTTTCGAATCAAGTTCCCTTAAAACGTCTGCGACAATAGCCTCCTCTAAGTTAATTATTCCATTAAGATCACACCATGCTTCTTCAACTTCAAGGTGCCAAAATTCTGTTAAGTGGCGTCTTGTTTTTGATTTTTCAGCCCTGAAGGAAGGTTGCAATGTAAACACTTTCTCTAAAGAGAAAATTCCAGCTTCGAGATAAAACTGGGAACTTTGAGTTAGGTAAGCTTTTTTACCAAAGTAATTTAGCTCAAAAAGGGTAGCTCCACCTTCGCAAGCCGCTGTTATTAGAGTAGGACAAGAAAATTCTCTAAAACCATTCCGGATAAGCCACTCTCTAAAAAGCCTAAGTAATTCAGACCTAATCAGTAGAAGTTTTGAAAATTTTCTGCTCCTAATTGAGAGATGCCTATAGTCTCCCAAGACTTTGCTTGAAACACCTTTCCTTATAGGAAAATCCTTGTTAGAAGCAGAAACAACAACTACCTTTTGTGCAAGAATTTCAACACCGCCAGGTGCGCGTTTGTCTCTTCTAACTTCACCCTCAACTATGACTGAGCTTTCTCTTCCAAGTCCCTTTATTTCGTCGAAACCAGCTGGGTCTAGCTTATCCTTCTTTACGACAACTTGAACAAATCCTGATGAATCTCTTAAGTTAATAAAAAGTAGTTTTCCTAACGAAGCTACAGTATGAACCCATCCCGCTAGTTTAACTTTTTCTCCTTCATTCTTAGAAAAAACTTCGCCTATATAGTTTTTTTCCATTCTTTTTCTTGAGTGACCTTTTAAGTTAATAACCTTTTTTAAGGTTTATACTTCTTAATTATTTCTGCAGCTTTTTCAGCTTGTTCGCTTGAAATAAATGGCCTATTACCACTAGAAAGTATTGATTTTATTTCTACAGGATTTGTTGGAAGTAGGTTTACTAGCATGATTGCATCCTTTCTAGTTAGATTTGCTTCTTTAACTAGTTCTTCAACCATTTTTTTAGCAGTAGCAGCATCAATACGGACTATTTCCTTTAGGTAGGATTCTAAGGCTCTCCTAAAAGATGAAGGAGACCTAGGAAGAGACTCTATTATTTCTTTTGCTTCTGCATTTGTTATGTCTATTTCTTCTATTTTTTTCCTAGGCATTTTTTTGCACCAGCATTAAATGTTCAGGTCTTGCAACCACAAACTTTTCTTTGTTACCATCTAATATTTTAACTAGAAAAGCACGTCCACGTTTCTCAACAATCTCCCCTCTTTTCCCATGAAACCTTCTGAAAGGCATTCCATCATGAACAGAAGGATCTATTTTTATTATTACTTCATCACCTTCCTTGTATTCGTACATAAACTTGGAAAGATTTTTTAGTCCTTTTTCTCTTATCTCTTTAGAAAGCAGATCTCGAGTTTTTATTCTTTTTCCATGGGTTTGGGGCAAAGTTTACTCACCTTTTACCTCCAGTACTTCAAGCGATTCCCACTTTAAAGGGGTATTTAACAATTCTGCAAGGGAGGGTTTGGTTCTTCCGTTGTCGCCATCTATGAACTCCTTTACATATGTTCCACCCTGAGCTTCTAACGTAACTTCCATTTCTTTTTCGTTGATGGGAAAAATCTTAATCCATTTTATTACCTTCTTTCTAACTTTATCAGCGCGCCTCCATAGAACACGAGTAGGAGTTCTTTGGTAGATAATTAAGTTCTGTACCATTTTTTCCACTTTGGCAATTTCCTCTTTGCTTGGAATACTATCAGCCTTAACCCTAAGCCTATACACCTTACTTATCTTTTCCCCAATCGTTTTTATCTTAACTATTTCTTTTCTACTGCAAAAGCGTAGAGAACTAATTTCAGCTAAACCACTAAAGGACGAGTTAAATGTATTTTCAAGAGAAGAGAGAACAACTGTTCTTTTCTTCGGCTCGATAATTTCTAAAACAAAAGGCCTCCCACTACCAAGCATAAGAGCATCAACATCTTCTCTTCCAGCACCATGAAGCTTTACATCTTTTGCTTTAAAAGCAGGAACAAATACAGAAGCAAGTAGTCCTTCTATAGAAGTTAAAGGGTCTTTTCCAACTTTTCTTGTTTGCGATATACCAGAAGAAAGCTTTCTGTACCTACCATACACGTACAATGGGTTAGGATGCACGATAACTATCTTCTTTATTGGATCAAGCAACAAAGTAATATCTGGAGAAATTGCAGAATGTTGCTTTTTTATTTTTTCTTCGATTAAGTTACTGATCACTCGATTGAATTCAGTTTTTATACTTTCTCCCGTAGAGATTCCAAATTCAATTTTAATGAGGTCATCTTTACTCAAGATTTCTTTGGGTATAGAGGAAGTAACTTGAAAAGTATTGAACTCTACCTCAGACATCTGACTTTCAACAAGCCTTAGAAAAGCATCTAAATTTGAGAAGAGTAAATTACTACACACATAACATTTTTCTTCATGAGAATTCTTCACACCTAGGCTTTCTAACATTGCTTCCGACCGATCAAAACCGGATCTTGCAAGAGCTCTTAAAATGCTAACTGCTACCTTTCTTTTTCCTTCATTAAGAAGTTTAGCTGCTTTTAAATGCAAACAAAGCTTTATGGAATGTCCAATTTCTTCGCTGTCTGCTTTTTCATTAAGAAGATGGAATTGCCTACCAAGACAACGGTCGCACAGTGGATACTTACTCAAAATCAGTCTAGAAACTTCAAGAACGTCCGATTTCTTTATCAATTGGGAACAGCCCTCTGTAGCCTCGCATACGCTTAACCATCTTTTTAGATTTCTCATACTGCTCGAGTAATTCTTTTACTTCTTTTTCAGATCTTCCGGACCCTCTTGCGATTCTTCTTATTCGGCTACTGTTTATTATCGACGAATCTTGGCGTTCCTCTTTATTCATCGAATTAACTATTGAGAGCCAGATCTTTGCTTTTTCTTCGGTAACTTCTTTAAGATTGCGGGGAAGCTTGTCTGCACCAGGAATCATCTTTAAGACCGTTGAATATAGGTCGCTTTTAAACAAGTCATTTAGTTGAAAAACAAAATCCTCTATTGTAAACTTTCCAGATGAGATTTGTTTTGCTCTGTCAATATTTATTGTCTCCGAAACCTTTTTTATTATACTCTTTAAGTCAGGCATTCCAAGTAAGTTTGAGGCATACTCTATTGGAACAAACTTTTCTAGGTCGGATATCTTTTCGCCAGTACCAACAAAAGCAACTTTTGCGTTGGTAACAGAAACAGCAGCAAGAGCACCACCACCCTTAGCAGAAGAATCCATCTTAGTTAGAATGATGTACCCCACTTTCGCAACTTTATTAAAAGCTTCAGCTTGCGTTCTAGCTCTTTGGCCTATTGATGCATCGAGCACTAGAAAAACTGCTTCAGGATTAATTTCCCTTACGAGTTCCTGGAGCTCTCTTATCAAATTTTCTTCGTCTTTGTGCCTTCCAGCAGTATCAATAAGTATTAGGTCGGGATTCAAGTTTTTTTCTTCAATTTCCTTCATAGCATTAGTAAAAATTTTTATTGGGTTTTTCTCAAATTCACTCCCAAAGACGGGAATATCTTGATCTTTTAGAAGTTGTTTAAGCTGATCAAAAGCAGCAGGGCGGTATGTATCGGTACAAACTACACAAACACTGTAGCCCAACTTCTTGTAGTAATAAGCAACTTTAGCTACTGTTGTTGTTTTTCCATATCCCTGAATCCCCACAAAGAGCCACTTAGAGGGTTTCGTAGCTATTTTTATTTCTGCAGGATTTTCACCAATTAGTTTAGTTAATTCTTCGTAAACAGTATTTACAGCAAGCTCTCTAGTAGAAATTCCTGGAATTTTTTGCTTCACTTTTGATTTTACTGTTTCTGAAAACTTTAGTACAAGATCGACAGGTACATCGGCCTTAAGTAAAGCCCTCTGTAACTCTCTAACTAATTCTTGAACATCTTCCTCTTCAACGTATGCCTTATTTATGAACTTCCTCAAAGCGTTTGAAATTGTAGAAGCGATCGATTCCAACTTACTTATGAGTTATTGAATAAAAAATGGGGAGTATAAAATCCTTTGCCTCTTTAGTATTTTAAAAACAGCAGATTTGAACAAAACATAAGTTGTTGAAGCCTAAAAGAACCATCAAAATGTATCCTTCAGATTGTAGCTTATCAGCCTAAGTACCTTCTAATACTTAATTTTTAGGCCTTTAGCAGAACTAACGAAAATAAGAGTACAACAGCAAAAAATTAAAGTGAGCTTACCTTAAGCGGTGGACGAATGCTTAAAGTATCATTTGAACTTAAGAAGTTAAAACTTATGAACTTTAAGAGCTACTTAGACCTATCTAAACGATATGACTTAACTCTTAGCAGATTGTAATCCTACCTTCTATAAGTCTATTTATAAACGCATTAAGGTAGCTTTCTGATAAAGTTTCTTCTAGAATTCTGGACACTTTCTTAACTATTTCGTCCTCTTTAGAATTTTCTTTAGGTATAACTTGAACTGCAATATTTGAAGGAATATTAATAGGCTGACCAATTCTTGACACCAACCACACATAGACTTCATCAACTTCATCGACTTCCTTATGTATAGAGTTTGCAATTTCAAACGAAAGTAGGTTGTAAATCTTACCCACGTGACTTACGGGATTTTTTCCTGCTGCGGCTTCAGAACCCGATGGCCTTGCAAGAGAAATTAACCCATTTACTCTATTACCCCGCCCAACTTGACCACTGTCTCCAGATTCAGCAGAAGTTCCAGTAACTGTGAGGTAGAGACCATCTTCTCCTCTTCCCTCAACGTCAAGATTGTTTAGGTGCAGCTCATAGTTACCAGCAAAGGGAGAATCATCAAGATAAGACTTTATTTGTTCCATTACTTCAGATTTTCTTCTAAAGTAACTTAGCTCACTATCTATAAAACGATCTATAAAAGCCATAGAAACTGTTACATCTAGTTTGTTTTTTATCCTAACGGCCATTACTTTAACATCTTCGCCAGTTTCAGGAAACTGCTTCTTAAAATCGTTAGAATTAAGCTTCCGTTCTAGGTCTAGTACGGCCCTTTCTGTTTTCGTTAGAGGAGCATACCCAACTGCTGCTGAAGTATCGTTGGCTCCTAAAAATTTTCCACTTTTTCTTTTGAATATATCTGAAAGATTCCCAGCACTCTTACCAATTTCACTTTGAAATCTTACATGGTTATCTACATCAAGAAATCTAATATTATTCTTTATCCAATTTTTTGCAACTTTCTTTGCAAGAAGGTCTACATCAACCATTTCTTCACCTAGTGATGTTGTTGCCCTATCGCCAAAAACTATTAGCATTGGTTTTTCTACGATGCCTCCACCAAAAGTAGGCTTAGAACTCCCTGCGGCAAGAAGAGCTTTATCTAAGTTATAATGTAGTATGCCGCCAAATTTTCTGATATATTCTTTGTTTAGTTCTACAGAGATTGCATCTACGATGTTGTCTACGATAGTATCAGGATGTCCTATGCCCTTCCTTTCGACAACCTCTATTGGTTGGCTTTCAACAGGCGATGCTTGTATTACGTTTATGAACTTCATGAGCTCATGCAGAAAAACGCAATTATTAAAGATTTGCAGGAGATTTTTATCAAAAATTAATGTGGATAATACTAAAATAAAGAGTTGCTTAAAATAAGAAAGAGAAAAAGATTAGATGGATGATCTTAGAGCCTCTTTACTCTTAAGAATTTTTTGATTTAAAGTTTCTAG
Organism: Nitrososphaerota archaeon; assembly: GCA_011605715.1. Lineage (GTDB taxonomy): Archaea > Thermoproteota > EX4484-205 > EX4484-205 > JAAOZO01 > JAAOZO01. The sequence goes on from JAAOZO010000176.1 coordinate 17,515, forward strand.
TATTAAATCTAAATGAAGCATTAACTTTCTTGCCTTACTTCTATTTTGAAGCTCTACAACTAAAAATACGTTTTTGCTACAAGCTTCAACTTTGGATACTCTACAAGGGAAAACTTCACTTAAAATGTCTGGCCTCAATAATCTTTTAAGTCTCAATGCTTTGCATCAATATAATCTTAGAGTGCTTTTACAAATCGCCTCCATAGGCTTCTATCGATTAATGACGAAATAAGCTCTTATGTTATTAGCATCATATTAGGCTGTTGTTTTCCAAAAACTTTTCCTAAGCTTTAATTTAAAGCGGGCCCGAGGGGATTTCCAACCTATCTTAAATTTTTGAACCCCTGATGTGCAGCTTAGGAGGCTGCCGCCTTGATCCATACTAGGCCACGGGCCCGCTTATTTTTTTCTTGCAGACTTTTTATTTCTTACTATTGAAGTAAAGCTTTATAATCCTATTGTAAACCTAGTTTTTACTATATTTCTCAATGAAAAAAATAAGTAAAGTAGACCTAATAAAAAAGAAAATGCTTCTTAGTGAAATCCTTTCTATACTAAAGAGAAGGTACACTTACAAAGAGATTTCTGAGTTTACAGGCCTTCCTCCGGCAGTACTCGCAAGATACGCTAAAGGACATGTTTTGCCCAAGGAAGAACGCGCGGATGAAATTGTAGAAAAGCTAACTAAAAAGATTCCAATCGAAGAAATTTTAGCTTCTTCGATTCAGAAAACTCACCAAGGCTACTACAACGTAACTTCGCTAATATGGGACATCGAACTACTTAGACTTGTTTCTAAAATAGTTGCCAGCAGGTTCGAAGGACTTGTTATAACAAAAGTGTTAACAGCTTCTGCTGATGGTGTTCCTATTGCTACTTTAATAGCCAATGAGTTAGGCCTAGATCTCGTAGTTGCAAAAGATAGAAAAGAAGCGGGAATAGAGGAGTTTGTTGAAGAAACATTTATTCCAAGCGATACTGCAATAGTCAGAACACTGTATATTCCAAAAAATTCAATAAAGAGAAGCGATTCGATACTAATAGTTGATGATGTAATAAGAACAGGAGAGACTCAGCTTTGCTTAATGCGACTAGTTGAAAAGACAAAAGCAAAAATCGCAGGTGCTTTCTTTCTTCTAGCCGTTGGAAACAAGTGGCGTACACTCTTAGAACAAGAAGAGGTTCCATTCTTCATTCTACTAAAGCTACCTTAGCCATCCTTCTATAAGTGGAAACTTTTTTTTATGTTTTTGTAAGCCATATCTTTGTAATGGTTTAGCCAAGTGCCTCATGGATGCTGAATCCGGTAAATAAACTCCAGGACTTAACTCTCTTTTTTCTATTACTATTTCTGGTTCTTTGCACCTAAATCCACACTTTTCGCACTCATAACCCTGTCGTTTACCCTTTTTCTTACACCTTACGTTGCAATTTGGACAAATTGGCGCTCTTGTTTTCTTCAGTTCAACGAGTTTCAATATCTCTAGTTTTTCCAGATTTATGCAAACTTTATTGTAAAATTCTCTGGTTCCTCCTGAGACTAAGACTTCATCTCCATTTCTTAATTTTCTCACAATGTTATTAAGCTTCCCACTTTCTTTGAAGCATATTACTTCAACACTCTTACTGTTTGTTTCAACTTCAAACTTTACATGCCCTCCAGGAAGTATAATGGGCATACTGCTTACTTTTCCATAAATTTTTATCACATTGAATGGCTTTAAACTATTTTCTAGGTTTTTACCTTGCAAATATGTAAAATGAGCGTCCGTACCCTGATTAGTTATGAATATCATCCATCCTTCTATTCGTTCTTCAATTTTAAGGTAGCCGGCAGCTTTTAGTAACGTTCTAGGATCTTCACCTCTTATTCCTGCTAAAACTGGATCTGGACCATGAGGTGTGATTAAAACTCGCTTTCTTTCGTAATCATAGTTATTAAAAGTAAAAGGATAAGTTGCAGCATCCATTTCTCTAACACTTTCTGAATCTATTCTTCTTTTCTTACCAAAATTCTCTTTTACCCTGTAGATCAAAAGTTCGTAGGTGTAATCATCAAGAAAGGTAGCGCCTAACGCAGCAAGAGCCCCAATCACTCCCTTTTTCGAATCTTTCTTAAGGCTTATTACTTCAACTTTACTTTTTTCTGCCAAATCAATAGCCAGTTCTTCGGTTACCAGCGTAGTGAGCGCCTTAAGGTAGAACTTGTACAGTTCTTCACCAACATTATTAAAGCAAAGAGCAATGGCAGGATCGGTCTCCTCATAGTCTAAGTATGAGTTTTCTTTTACAGTTTCAACTATCTTTTGTATAATTTCTTCTTTCTGTAGTTCAGATAATTCATACACTAGCTTTACCGCACCATTACCTTTTGTTTTGTAAGGTACGTTTGGATTAAGTCTCACAAGATGAGGATAATCTTTTGGAAGTATGTTGTAGCTGTTCTTTATATTTTTTACAATCCTGTAGGCAACGTAGGTAGGGCAACCTCCTGTGTACGAGTCTGTGTCATCAATTCCTATTGAAAGCAGCATCTTTGTCTTTCTTTACTAAAAGCTTGTTTTTAAGTTTAGAGTTGACTGCAAAAGCTTGACATTCTTCACGGCAAAACTCAAGAGATTTATACTTTTGAAGTATTCATTGTTCTATTGCTCATTTTACTATTTCATTCTGCCTTATAAGTAATGAACTGCCCATTTTAATGGCTCCACAGAAGCCTAGCTTCGTAGGCAAGCCTTATGTTTACTACACCAACTTTATCTTTGTTAACTTTTATTTTGTAGCTTAAGCACTTGAATAATCTTTCATTTGCGTTACGCTTTAGATCAGCATTTTCGCATTTGCTTTATGTCTTGCATTCGTTTATTTCTTCAACTTTTATCTACGGCTTAGAACAAAATTCTGTAATTTTCCTTAAAAATCCACTTCCTTCTAATATGAAAGTGTTTGGCCTTTTCACTAGTAGCAAATGACAGCTTACTTAAACTTAATATATAAGTATTTTTTTATATGCGGCCTATAGATAAAAATCTAGTTTTCATAAAGTTACATAACAAGTGTTTGCACTTAAATTTATCGACAATTCATTCCAGAGTTAAAACTTTGATGAGCTTTGTTGCTCGACTTTATTTTTTAGAGCTCATGAAGTTATCAGTAATTAGTAAATCGATTAAAAACAAACAGACTCGTGAGCGAGGCAGACTCAGCTTGGATCGAAAAGTTGGAGATTAGCTTTTTACTAGCGACTCACTCCAGTACTCAAATTCTAAAAAGGCATGTAACAACGAGAAAGTCTTAGTGTAGTGCGGAGGGTGGGATTTGAACCCACGAACCCCTGCGGGACAGGAGCCTCAGTCCTGCGCCGTTGACCTGGCTTGGCGACCTCCGCTCTCTACTACTTTCTTGCAAATAAGCTAAAAGCGAACCATATAAAAAGTTTTTCTTATACGAAGTTCAACAAGAAGAATGAAACTAGTTTTGGTAAAAGGTATGAGAAGCACAAAAAAGAGACTACACCAATGTTGTCAGAGAGTAACATATTTATTTATTTAAAGCATAAAAGAAATGAGAAAAAGGAAGAAATGACAGGAGTAAAGAGCGCCACTGTTTGGGGATGGGGTGATCGGTTTGAGGATGTCAAGACTAACTGTGAAAAATACGTTCGCAAGAGATGGAAAGGAACTACAGAAGAATGTCTCATATATTTTTCTGGTAGGGAAAGAGATGAAGGTATTGGCTTGGATATAGCTACTTATACAAGTAATAAGGAAAAAATTGGAGATTTAGCCGAGCGCTTATTTTACTCAATGGTCTTTGCTGGAAATGCCAAGGTATATTCAATTACGATTCAATTATTTGAAGATGTTTTCTCTAGCAACGAAATATACCGCGACTCGATGGAAGAAGTGGAAAAGAAACTTAAAGAACGTGAAGTAGCTATTGCAGAGAAGTTTAATGATCCTAAAGTAAGGCAAGTAGCGCAAGGAAGAAGGATAAGCTTCATCCCGCAAATCAATTTGCTCTGTGAATTAGAATCAGAATACGCTAACAAGATAGTTATAGAACTCATTCATGAAGATTTTGATAAAATTAAAGACTTGTTGAACAACCTGAGTGAAGAGTTGATTAAGGAAGGCTTAGCAGAACGTATCCTAGGCTATAAGTTGGGAAGGAGTACAGAAGACCTTAAAGTTGGAGATATAGACATTTTGGAAGATGAAGTTCTCGTATGGATTATTTGAAAGTGCGGAGGGTGGGATTTGAACCCACGAACCCCTGCGGGACAGGATCTTAAGTCCTGCGCTTTTGTCCCAGCTCAGCCACCTCCGCGACCTAGGCCTTTTCCTTCCTTCTTTTCTGGAGCATAGAAGATTTAAATTTTTGCTTCTCTAAAAATTTTTAGCAGCCCTTTCGTAAAGTGTATTACTAAAAAAGAAAAATAAAAAACTAAACTTAATCTTTAACAGTTTCTAGTAAAGATAGCGCGTTCCAAATCCTTGTGCGCGAGATCATCGGAAGATTTGGATCCTGATTAGCTTCTTCTAGTAACTGAATAGCAGAGGCAGCTCTAACTCCCGGACTTAGGTCTTTTTTAACTAAAGAATCCTGTGCTTCTTTGATAAGCTTTCTGACACTCTTGGGGGTTGCAACATCTGCTTGAATTAGTTTTAAAATATCTATTGCCTTCACTATTTTTTCTTCATTTAACTCTGCTTTTTTCTTAGTTTTTACGCTCATCTTAAAACATCACCTCAGCAAAATGCTTATTTCCTGCTACAACCCCAAAATAGAGGCATAATTAAAGATTGTCCTCGATGAGTGAAGATAAAGTAAAGGAAATGGCAAAATTGTTACTTTCTGGAGCAGTTATGCTTGCAGAACAGTGCCCAGTTTGCGGAGCACCATTATTTAGGCTTAAAGACAACACTATAAAATGCCCCGCCTGTGGCTATACGAAGGCAGAAAAAGTAGAGAAAAAAGAAAGAGAAGAAACCAAGCAAAAAATTACAGTAGGAACAGAGAAAGAAATTTTAACTAAAAAACTTGATTTATTGCTTCAAAATCTTGAAAGGTCGCAAGATGTAAATGAAATAAAAACAATTTTAGAAACAATAAAGGTTATTCATGAGTTACTTAAAGAAACGTAGAAAAATTGAAAAAATAAGTTTTTAAAGAATCGAGTAAAGGTAAGAACTATTAAACAATGAACGACCTAAACCACCAGAACAAGATAAGAGAGGACATGAAAGCCCTCAGTAACTTTTTTTCATCAGAAGAAAGCCACGGAATAAAAGTAATAGTTGATGAAAGAGAAAAAGATTCAGGTGTAGTAGAAGAGCTAGAACTACTAAAAGTTAACATTAGGTACGCAATGCTTGACGTTGGAGACTATGTTGTATCAGAAAATGTTGCGATAGAAAGAAAAACTACAAAAGATTTCTCAAATTCTATAATAGATGGCAGACTCTTTAACCAAGCGAAAAACCTAAAAGAAAGTTATCCTCAACCACTTATAATAATAGAGGGAGAAGATGTATATGGAGATTCTAATTTACGTCCAAATGCAATTACAGGAGCATTAATCTCTTTGGCTGTTGATTTTTACATTCCAGTTTTATTCTCTAACTCACAGAGAAACACCGCGCAAATTATACTAAAGATAGCTGAAAGGGAGCAATTAAAAAGTAAAAAAACAGTAAGAGTAAGAGAACATAAAAAACCAATGGACATAAAGGAACTCCAAATATACCTATTATCCGGATTACCATACATTGAAAGAACTCTTGCTGAAAGGTTGTTAAGTAGGTTTAACAGCCCAATAAACGTGTTCAATGCGAACATTGAAGATCTTATGACAGTTGAAGGGATAGGAAAGACAAAGGCAACAAAAATAAAAGAAGTTTTAACTCGCCCATGGAAGTAAGATTTAAGTTAACTTCAATTTTAAGTTCTTGCAGACTAGTGCTAAAGCGTTGCTGATAACTTGGTCTTTTTCCTTTGTACCGTCTATTTCAATTAGTTCACCTTTTTTTACAAAAAGTTTATAAATATTTCGCACTTTTCCTAAAAAACGAGCGTGCTCGTATACGCTTAGTTTTGACCCTTTTTTCTTCTTTATCCTTTTAATTGCTGTAGAAGGCGGGACATCTATATAAATTGCTAAGTCTGGAGCTAGAGCAAATTTGTTGATCGTTACGACCCACTTTAAGTCGTTCAATAATGCACCCTGATAAGCGTAGGAAGAGTGAACGTATCTGTCAAGTATTACGTTTTCTCCTTGCTTAATATGGGGAATTATTTCTCTTGATAGGTGCTCTAACCTATCTGCCGCAAACAATAATGCTTGAGAGTGTGGGTCTAAGGGGATTTCTCCTCTAAGAAACCTATGAATTATACTACCAATTTTCATATAGGTTGGCTCAAAAGAATAGTAGACCGGAATACCTCTTGAGGAGAGGTATGAATAGATCTCTGTTGAAACTGTAGTCTTTCCGCTTCCATCTATGCCTTCTATAGCTATTATTTTACCTCTCTTTTTAGACGCCAAGGCCTTACGCAAGTAGTAAAAAGAAAAGTTCATAAACATTAGCTTTGCAATAGTAAGTAAATATGCCAGAGTTTGTAGGAGAAATAAGAGATACCGTTCATAAGTATGTAAAATTTACAGAATTAGAAAAAAAGATAATAGATACGCCATATTTTCAAAGATTGAGAAGAATAAAACAACTAGCTCTTGCCGATTTAACGTATCCTTGCGCAAACTATTCAAGATTTCCACATTCAATAGGCGTTATGCATGTGGCTTGGAAAATGGCCGAAAAACTAAAGCAGAAGGAATTAATAAATGAAGAAGGAACTCAAAAAATAAGAATTGCGGCCATGCTGCACGATTTAGGACATGGCCCTTTTTCTCATATGTTTGAAGAAATATTGACTGAAAAAAGAAATCTAACTCATGAAGACCTAACAACATGGCTCATTAAAAATACTGAAATCTCAGACATACTAAAAGAAAATGGCTTTGATCCAGGTGAGATTTCTAAACTGTCTATTGGGAAAAGTTATGAAAACCTACCTTATGTGAACCAAATAATTTCGGGGTACTTTGATGCAGACGTTATGGATTTTTTGTTGAGAGATTCTTTGCATACTGGAGTGGAGTACGGAATTGTAGATATCGATAGAATAATAGATTCCTTAGAAGTTATAGATAACAATTTAGCTGTAGATTATGCAGCACTCTATGCTTTAGAATCATTTTATTTCGCAAGGTATATGATGTTTAAGGCAGTTTATTTCCACAAAACAGTGAGAGCGGCTGATATAATGATATCTAAAGCGATGTTTCTTTCCGATGAACAAATAGGTTTAACTTCCTTTAAAAATCCAGAAGAGTACCTTAGGCTTGTTGACGACTATGTCATCAATGAAGTACTTAGGTTAAAGGAGGAATCAAAGGAAATAAAGCTAGCGAAGGAGTTGATATTAGGCCTAAATAACAGAAAATTATTCAAAACATCCTTGGAAGCAATAATGCATCATGAAAATAAGCACTTCTCATCACTAGTTGGAAACCCAAACATTAAACACAGCATTGAAAAAGAGATTGCAGAGAAAGCGAAGATAGACGAAAACTACGTTATTCTTGATCTTTCTACAGTTCCATCCTTACCATTTAGACCATTCTTTGAGAATAGGGAAAGAATTGGAGCAGAATATATTCCAGTTGTAATAAGGAAAGGGCAATCTGTTTCTGTAAAGTCTTTAATCGAAGTTTCCCCAATTGTTGAGAACCTTAGAGGTTTTGTGGACATAGTTAGGGTTTACACACCATCGAGCTACAGAGAACAGGTAGCAGAAGCAGCAAAGACGATATTCGAAGAAGGAACATATTTTACGAGAGTTTCTTTTTAAAGGCTTACTAATATTTCATCTTCTTTCTCAGTTTTTATAAGAGCATGATCTTCAATTTCTAGCCAATCATTGTAAGACAGCAAACCATACGGAATTCTTGAAATTGCACAACCGCTGGGAACAATTACATCCGACTTATAAGTAATTACAGCGATTGGTGCTGTAAGATTTTTCTTTAGTGCATATATTATGTAACTTCCAACAGTGCTTCCAATTCCAAAAGGCATCAATAGCACCTTATTTTTTATCGACTTTCCATACAAACTATTCGTTGAGTCTGTTATTATGCCTGTTTTTGGGTCTATGCCGCCGAGAAATGAAATTGGAGTAGAGCTTTTTATAACTTCACCCTCAAATTCTTTGAAGGAGATCCACCTAATTTTAAATTTTTTTATTTTAGACATCCATAATTTCACTTTTTCTTCTTATACCAACCTCAACCTTTAAAACATTTCTTAAGTAGTAGGCACCTTTAACTGAGTTAGTTACTACTTTTCTATAATTCCTTGAAACAATTCCACCCCATAGAATACATGAGTCAGAAACTAGTTTTATATTTTTGTCTTTTAGTTCCTTAGAATATTTTTTCTCTGCTACAGCTTTTACTTCTTTTGGTACAAAAACAAAAATATCCTTGTCTCTTTTCCTATTTAGTTTTAGTAAGTCTTCAACTTCCTTAAGACTAAGGTGCGGACAACCCATCAGAATTGCATCTTCTTCGCTTTTAAGATTTTCAAGACTGCTTTTTGCTTTGTTTATTTCCTCTCCACCAATGGATAGGCTTTGTATTTGATTTAAGTAATCTTTACTAACAGAAATAGGAGTTATACCTTCAATTACAACTAAGGGTATAACACCACTAGTGCCTACTGAAGCCAGAAACTCAATGAGATCGTATCTGTTTTTAAATGAGTTGCTAACAAATGGAATGCTATCTTTTACGATTTTTCCTAAAACGAAACCAGCTAAACCAGCATCTACTTCGTCACTTAATTCAAAATTAAAATTAACTTTAACTTTTGGTACTCTACCTTCTTCTAAATGAACCCCATAAAAAGAAGTAATACCTAGAATAGCGGAGGCTAAAGCAGTTAACCCACTTTCTTTGTTGCTCCACGCACCTATCACTGAATTAGTATAGAGAACTGCATTGGATTCAGCCCAAGCAATGTGGTCGCCTTTTTTTGGTATATTACCAAGTAAATAAGGGATACAAGAAAGAGTCGGTTTTGCTCCAAGTTTTTTGAAAGTTTCTATGATTTCAAGCTGCTTTTTGTAAGTTTCTTTATCACAATCCTGTTCTTCCAGTTCGCAGAATCCAGGATTTATTGTTGTGGGAACTGTAATTCTTAAGCCAGAGCTTAAAATTTCTTTAAGAAGTTCTAGTCCTTCTTCTCTTATGTTGTTATAAGAAATGCCTGAAATATGTGCACTACTTACTCTTATGAACCTCGGTTTCAATCCTTCAAGTTTGAATGGAACTGAAATTAATTCTAATAAATCCTTTCTATCGATCAAGGAATCCTCGCCTTTTTGTACTTAGACCTATCGATACCCTTTAGCGTTAAGTCTATACCCCACTTTATTGTTGTCTGATTATCCTGGTCTGCAGAAGGATCTAAAGTAGAACCGCGTAGACCATCTATCCAAATTATTTGATTTCTTTCTTTAAGTCTAGTAGCTATGGCAAAATCAACGTCTTCATAACTACTTACGTCTATGTCATCATCAACAACTACAACACCTTTCACAGACCTGTGTTCGTTTAGAACAGTTATTATGGTGTCTTTCCCATCGCTCTCACTTACTTTTTCTATGCTAACGACAGCATGAAGCCAACCACCAGAGCCAGGAGTAAGGTTTACATCCTTTACTTTTATTCCTTTCTCAATCAAAGCGTGCTTAATTGCAGCCATTCTCGGAAAGCCCATAAGAAGTTTATGCTCTAAGCCTCCAGGCAAAATAGCATGATAAATTGAATCATTTTTCATGTAAATTTTTTTAATTTTCACAACTGGTTGTTTTCGAGTAGTATCATAGGTTAAAAGGATGTCAGCCATTCGTTCTTCTGCAAATTCATCTTTAGATATCTCTGCAAGAATTATGTACTCAGCTTCTATGGGAACTATGAATTTTTCTGTTATATCTTCTGTTACATCGATTTCTGACGACTTAATTTTTGAAGCTAAAATTAACTCTGAAACTCCAAGTGGAAGAGTTGTTGAGGCAGATAAAAGAATCTGAGGAGAAGCACCAATTAGTATGGCAACTTCTGTATTTTTACCATCTTTTCTATTTTTCTCGTATATTTTGTGTAAATGCCTTCCTTCGACCATTCTAATTACAAGATTTTTTTCATTTACAACGAGCAGCCTATGCACTGATGCATTCAAATAATTTAGTTCGTCGTTTTTCGCTATAACCACTGAGCTTGTAATATAAGGGCCTTTATCTCCCTCGAAATATTGAAAGAAAGGCATTATTTTTCTGTTAAGTTCTTTAAGTTCTAAAAAACTGTCCTTTATGTTTTGCTTTCTAAGGCTAAGCCTTCCCCCTTCGGCTAATGTTTCTTTTATCGCTTTTGAAAACGTGTCGAGAAGGTTCGGCTCATCACAACCTAACGCGAGAGATAATATTTTTTTACTGGAAAAAATATTGGAAACCACTACGTTCTTGTCGCCAAAAGGTTCATCAACCCAAATTGGCGTATTCATGTTATTAAAGAGAAGCTTGCTGATTTCAAAATCACTTGAAAATGGACCTTTTACTAGCTTTAAGGATGGCAAGCTCTTAACGAAGTCCTTAAGCCTATTGCTGAGCATAGCTAAACATGTCAAACATTGTACTCATAAAGTTTTTCATGTCTGCTATTAATGAGTCTTCGTTTTTGTAGAAGCCTTTTAGTTGTTTCCTTATCCATTTTGGCAGTTTACTGAAAATTCTTTGATCCACATACCTTTCATCTACAAGAACCATGATTCCAAAATCGCTTGGGCCCCTTATTACGCGGCCTAAGGCTTGAGAAACCTTTATGACTGCTGGGTAGATGTAAGCAAAGTCTGTGCCCTTTCCTTTGTTTATTTCGTCAATAGTCTTCGAAAAGCGTTCCAGCCTAGGCGTTGGTTCCTGAAAGGGAACACCAAAGACTATAGCATTCTTTACGTCTTTCTTTTCAAAATTTATGCCTTCGCTTGCTCTACCACCAAGTACAGCGATAAAAAAGGAATTTGAAGAACTTTCTTCAAACTCTTTAACCAACAAGCTGTGCTCTTCGCTACTTAATTCTTTTGATTCATAAAATATTTCTTTATCTACTAGATTTTGCAAATTTCGGTCCAAAAGCTCGGTTAGCACTTCATAGCTGGGTACGTAGAGAATACCTTTGCCGCGTGTTGAGTTAATTATCTTGGCTATTTTTTCTACAGAAGAATCATACATCAGGTCATTTCTCTCGTTAAATTTAGTTGTAAGGCTAGTTAAAACCCCAAGAAACACTCTACCGTAATCTCTTGGTTCAATGTTGATGACTCTGTAATGATCTTTCG
>JAAOZO010000193.1 GCA_011605715.1 Nitrososphaerota archaeon
ACTTGTAGTGCTACTACTTCACCACTCTTTACTTCTCTAGCTGCCCATAAGTAAGCTTTTTTCGTTAAATTAAAGATTACAGTCTCATCTGCAGCTATAAAGCCTCTCTTCTTTATTTCAATGTTAAGGAGAAGCTCACCAGCTTCTAAATACCATTGCCTTATTGCTTCTCTGCTTACTTTGTAGCCTAATCCTTCTAAGAATTCTTTTACCTGAGCTAAGCTTAATCCTAGAGTGTAAACTTTAACTCCAATTGCTTTTACAAAGAGGTCAACTCTTCTCCTAGGAAAGATTTTTTTATCGCTGAACAAAGAATATAGCTGGCCTATGCTTACTTTCAATGTTATCACCTAAGTATTGTTCAAGGGTAAGCATGGGCCTATAAGCCTTAAGTTGACAGTCTCTGAAAACAAAGTAAGATGCCTTTCTGCATTTCAACAAAGAACCTAGAAAGAAGAAAGAAAGCTCTCTCTAGATTGGTTTCAAATTTGGAGATTTTTATAGTGTGGAAGACATTGTTTCTGCTTTAAAAGGTAAAGAAGAGATAATCAATACATCGTATGGGCAAATAAAATGTGATGAAATAGCAAGTTTAATCTCAAGAGAAGGCTTAGGCATACATGAAGTTTTTGCGAGACTTACTATGCATGAAGCAAAAAGAGCTTTACGTATGAAGAAAATAGAAAAGAAACGACAGAAGATCTTAGTGATTTTTGTTTCTGAACTAATAGATGCACCTGCGGTAAGCAATATAGATGAGATAATTTCAAAGCTTAACGAGGCTGATTTTGCGCCAACAAGCGCGTAATTAGGAGGAAGTGGGAGTAGTTTTGAAATTGACAAAGAAGGAGTTGCTAAAAGTCCATTGAACTAACTATTTCCTCAGGTAATTCAGGACAGTTCTTTCTAAGCCAATACTTACTTTCTTCGACCTCAGCCTTTAGAAGTTCCTTAAATTCGCTCATGGAAAGGTAGGAGGTTGGGTCAAGTTCTATTAACCGCTCCTTTTTCAGACCGGGAACGTTAGAAGGAACAAGAACCTTTTCTCCCCAAATGGGATGAGGCTTATATTCTATAGCCCCTCTAGTTGATTGAAGTATAAAGAGTTCGTCTTCTTCAATGGAAGGCTTTGTTCCGCCGTTTGGTACAGGTAGCCCATTGTTTTTTACCAAGATTGGTTCTGGAACTTGAATTACCTTATCACCAAGCTTTCTCTCCACCCACCTGTACTTAGCACCAATTCTTCCAGTTGATATGAAAACAAACACCTCTATTGGATCTTTCTTAGATCTTTTCTTTAGGAACTCGTAGAACCTCATAAGGTGTGCATAATCTTTTACCCCAACTGTAAATTCAGAAAACCTCGGCACATACCTTATTTGCCCAACCAAATCATTCGATTGCGCGGGATGACCAATAGTTTTTCCATCAGCGAGAACTTTAACAGCAAAGGCAGGATCAACAATCTTCATCCATGCATAAGAAGTAAAGTAACTTGGAGATATAAAAACAGCTGTAGTCATAGGACCACTAGAAACTATATCTCCATCAAAGTAACCAGTATCTTCAAGATGTATAACGCTTCTAGAATTTCTGTTGGGTCTTCCAAAGTACTGAAATATCTCTCCTTTAAAGCTAGGATTTCCATTCTCATCGAACTCGGTTATTTCATGAAGAGCTCTAGGACTAAACGCACCTTTCCACATTGCAATTTGATCAGGTGTAAGATTTTCAGTCTTCGTCCATGAACTCTTTTCCGAACCATAAACTCTATCTTCTGCTATTGCTATTATATCGTCATTTTTTATAACCTGATCTTTCACGTACTCAAGTGGATTTATTCCAAATTTCTCTATAAAAATCTTTGAGTTTTCTTCATTCCACATATAAAAGCTGTGTGTAGACTTTCCACTTCCAGTAAGGCCCCATATTGCCATAACTATCCTCTTCCAAGATCCATCAACTTTTTTAACAGTGAACTCTTTTAAGGCAGCATGTTCTCCAGTACAACCTTTCTTGTAAACGTACTGAATCCAGTGAGTTAAAACAGACTTCTTCACTTCGCCCTGGTATGAAGACAAAGTTATTACTGTAAAGTTATGGTTTGGAAACCTTACAACAGCCATCAGCTTATCAGTTCCAGGAATTTTTGGGTTTCCTAGGTAATGAGGTATGACAAAAACTTCTACATCTGGCTCTTCTTCTGGAGGTGCAGGGTAAACAAGCTGTAACCATCTATAAGCTATATCTGGAAATTGAGGATCAACGTAAACTCTGGCATGCATCTGAACAATTGTCCCAGGCTTTCCTACGTAGCCATCTACTTTTATCAAAGGTCCTTGAGCTAGAATGTGCTCAAGAACTCTTAACAAAAAAATTTTGTGTTCTTCTTTTAAGTCTTCTTCTTTCTCTACGACGACGGTATTTGCCGCAGACCTACTCCATATGTTTGAGGCCCATCCCCAAGAACCATTTTTAAAACTTGTTCCATAAAGCTTCGCTCTCTCGAATAGGTCTTGGGGGTTATCCAAAATAGCAGTTAGGCCAGCCCTCCTCTTCGCTTCGATAATTCTCTTAAAGGCCAGCTTAAAATTTTCTATAGTTATCTGTTCTGGAGGAGGGATTAGTCTTTCTAACACCATTCTCTTCTCATCCAAGACTTAGAACCATTAAAAAGCATTACTCAAAAAAATATAGCAAAAAGCCAATGTTCAGAAGCAGTTTTTTTGAATAGACAACTAACGTATTAATGGCCAAATTATAACATATTCATCCCTATAAAGATTTTTCAATATATATAAATTAGAATTTTTGAAAAAATACCTTAACCTCATTTTTAAATGAAGTATAAAGCTTATTTATATGATAAAAAGATTTCACTTCAAAAAATTCTTGAGCTTTTCTTTCTCTATGTTGATGAGAAGAGATTTAGAAACTTCCAAAATAAGACATTTTATTATCCATTTTTACCTATGTTTAATAGTGAAAAAGTCAAAAGACTTACATAGCTTTTCAAAAGGCTTTAGAAGGTCTAGAGTTGAAGCTTTAGGATGAATTGTCGAAAGGTTTATAATTAAAAACTAAAGTGTAAAGCTATGAGTAAAATAGCGATTGTAAAGAATGGGAAGAGTGACTATACCATAGTAGTTGCAAAAGAGGCTATTCCATCAGAGCGTTATGCGGCTGAAGAATTGCAACTATACTTAGAACGAATTAGCGGTGCAAAGCTACCTATTGTTTCCGACGATGATAAAGTTAAAGAGCATGAAATTATCTTGGGCGATAGTGTACATCTAAGAAAACTGAACCTAGGCATTGATTTTTCTGAGCTAAAAGACGAGGGATTCATAATAAGAACGTATAAGAACTACCTTATTATTGCAGGTGGAAAGCCTAGAGGGACGTTGTATGGTGTTTATGCACTACTTGAAGAGAAACTTGGCGTTCGGTGGCTTACTCCAGAAGTAGAACAGGTTCCAAAGAGAAGTACAATAGAAATACAAGAACTAAATGAAACTCAGCTACCTGCGTTCGAGTATAGAGAAGTTTTCTGGACAGAAATGCTACGGGATGCAAACTTTGCAGCAAGACACAGACTCAACGGAAATCACTACAATCTAACAGAGAAGCATGGAGGGAAAGCAGTTTCTTTCTACCCATTTGTTCATAGTATGGACTTACTTATTCCTCGTGAACTTTTTAAAGATCATCCTGAATACTTTCCAATGATAAATGGAAAAAGAGTTGATGGTTACGTTCAACGTTGTCTCTCTAACCCTGAAGTTGTAAAGCTAGCTATAGAAAGAGTTAAACAGTGGATAAAAGAGCACCCTGAAGCAACCATAATTGATGTTTCTCAAAACGATACTGGCTATTGGTGTCAATGCCCAAACTGTAAAGCTTTAGATGAAACAGAAGGTTCTCCGTCAGCTTCTATCATAAAGTTTGTTAATACTATAGCTGAAGCTATAGAAAAGGAATACCCAAACATAAGAATAGAAACTTTAGCATATCAGTACAGCAGAAAACCTCCAAAGACATTGAAACCTCATCGTAATGTAATCATTAGACTTTGTTCAATTGAGTGTTGTTTTGCTCATCCACTAGCGTCTTGCCCTTCTGAAGAAAACAGCCATTTTAGAGAAGATATTGTGGCATGGCAACCAGTTGCACCTTTACTTTACGTTTGGGATTATACAACTAACTTTGCTCACTATCTACAACCATTTCCAAACTTCAACGTACTGCAAGAAAATGTTAAGTTTTTTGCTAAGCACGGTGTTAAAGGTTTGTTTGAACAAGGTAACTACTCGCCAGGAGGGAATGGTGAGATGGCTCCACTTAGAGCTTATGTACTTGCAAAGTTACTTTGGAATCCAGAAACAAACGTAGAACAACACATAAAAGACTTCACAAACGGTTACTACGGAAAAGCGGCAGAACCAATTTATTCCTACTTAAAACTTCTTCACTCTCAGGTGAAAGAAGAAAATGTCCATGCACATATTTTTGATCCACCTACAGCACCTTACTTAAACGACGAACTTCTAGAGAAAGCAGAGAAGCTTTTCGATGAAGCTGAAAAGCTAGCGGAAAGTGAGGAAATAAGGCTTCGCGTCCAAGTAGCACGCTTGCCAATCTGGTACGTTAAGTTAGCAACTAATAGAGTTGCTGGTGAAGCTCGAAGAGAATTGCTGAAGAAATTTATTAGTGTTGCTAAGAAAGCTGGAATAACGAACATCAGTGAAGGCAAGAAGTTAGAGGATTGGGAAAGAGAAATAAGCACCTAGCAACACCAGAAAACTCAAAAAGTTGTGAGCTTTTTATAACTTTTTTGAGTATACTTATCGATGTTAATAATTCTAGTTTTACTTAGTATTAGATTGCTTATAGAATAGTGTTTTTATGATAAATAAATAATTAAGGTTTTATCATTGCTTCTAAACTCAAGCAAGCCTTCTGAAGTCTTATATGTACGAAGCATACTTAAGTTTTCATCATAGTTGTATTTTCTGGAGCTTCCTATAACAGCCTCAACTTTTTTGTTTCCTATGAAGATCTTAAAAGTTCCACTATCCTCTAACCTTAGTATAAGCGAATTTTCTACTCGTTCTAGGCATGAAATTCCTTTAGGAGAAATGAATACGTCTACTAATCCAACTATTCCTATGCCTTCAATTAAAGGAGAAACTACGTATAATTTCCAATCCAACTCACTTAATTTTCCTTTTATTGTATCTTTCAATTTGCAGATTAAAGCATTATTTGCTCGCCAGTCATAAACTAAGTACTCTCCTTCTTCCTCAAATAAATCTGAAGGCGAAACAAGATAGTCTTCTGTTTCACCATTTTTGTTTACGTTGGCTACAACAACTAACCCTACTCTTCCGAATCCTTCAACGCTTACAAAAGACCTAGCCTTTATTGGAATTCTTGCATTGTAAACATCTTCAAAAATTACGTCTTTCGTTGGAAGTGCTGGTGCATCAGGCCTTGGAATCCTTCCATCCGAAAGAGTTAGCTTTTTTATCAATTCTAAATTTGAGGCTTTATCATAACGATCAGTAAAATAAATTGGGCCTCCACTTACTGCTCTAAACACTGCGTGTATCCAAGCGTATGGATCATAAGTTGTAAACATATCAAAGTCGGGCCAAGCAAAGCTTGAGTACCAAAGAGAATTGTATACGCAGAAGAAAATATGAAACTTCGTTCCATTTTTCCATCCTGGGATGTAGTCACTACTTGCCCTAGCTACGTTAGACCTTATCCAATTGAAATAATTTTCAGGGGTCATGCACATACAGTTAAGTATCTCCATTCCAGCTCCATATGCTGCGGCTTGTAAAGAGTGTTGTAAGTTTTTTGCTCCCTCTTGAATTGGGATATTATTTAAAAAGTATGTAGGCTGGTCATTCTGATTATCAACTTTTACAAAGCTTATTCCTTCTTTACTAAGGTAGCTGTACCAATCATGAAAGAATCTAAATCCTCTAAGTTCATTGGGAGAAGGTAAGTAACGCTCTAGCTTTAGTTGATCCTTCATTAGACTTTCTTTATATTCTGAAAAACTTTCTGCATCTATGCCTCCCCAGTAGCCTTGTAACGTGTGCCAAACACCAACAAACTTTACTCCATTGCTTCTTGCAATATTAACTATCTTCTTAAACCCATTTGGAAATTTTTCCTTGTCAGGATAAAATGAAGTGAGCTTTCCATCTCTTATCGAAAGCCAACCATCATCTATTATGATGAATCCAACAGGGATTTTGCTTCTTGAAAATGAACTTATGCTGTTCAAGATCTTTTCTTCACTAACAGAATGGAGGTAGGAATTCCAACTACACCAGCCTAAGTAGTTAAAAATATCTGGAAACTTCTTTTCATTTCTTAAAACTAATCTTGCACTTGAACTTTCTCTTAAGCACAGTACTGAAGCTTCTATAGCTTTATAAGGATCTTCATTAAAGGCAATACTTAACAGAGGAATTTTTTCACTAAAGTTAGTTGCAGTAAAATTTCTTGATTTTATTTTAATTCTTAGGTCTTTAGTTCTCCCGTTTACTCTCACTAAAGACTTGTAACCATTTTCACTGCTTGGCAAAAAGCTAATACATATGTCTTCTAGAGTCTTAGCTAACATAAATACTATTGGAACATTTTCATTCAAGTATGAAATATCCTTAAGCAGTACTGGGAAAGTAAAAGCATCCTGAGAAAATTCGCTCTTTTGTTCAATCTCCTCTATTTTTGGAGGATAGTCTGCGGGTTCAGAGGGTGGTTCAGAACTTGTCTTTAACTCTGCTTCTTTTGGAGTATAATACCCAAAGGCTTTGTTGTATGCTATTGGATGTCTGCCAAGGTGATAAACAAGTACTTTATCTAGTCTAAGAATATCAAACTCTAAAAAACCTATACTTTCATATATTCCATCTCCTTTTGGAACGTTATCGTAGTATAAATATATCGCATTACTACTATAACTTTTTATAACTAATGATGCTTTAAAGTCTCCTTGATGCAACAAAATTTCTATTCCATCTTTATGCTCGCACACTTCTAGTTTAAAGTTGCTGTAAACCTTACCATTCCACTCAAGGAGGGGTTTTCCTTTTATCATCGTATTCTTACCATAGAGTATAGACAAAAGATTATTTTCTTCATCAACTTCTAAAGAGATTATATTTGTTAAATTGCACCTCATTTTGCTTCTCAGTAAGAACAACTCTTTATATTTAAAATTTTACTTTGCGAACTTGATACGCTCCTAAAGAAAGAACCTATTGAACTTTACTTACACTTTGAATTTTTCTTCTTTCTTCACGAAATGCCAAGATGTCAGCCAATGTACTAAGTATGAGTGAAAATGCAAGCAACATTACAATGAAGCTAAAGTCAAATTTAACAGTAATGGCTTCACTTATTGGTGTGGAAGGCGATACCTTAACGTAGAATGTACTTACTCCGAAAAAGCCTTCTCCAAATTGTCCAAAAGATGTGATAAAGCTTAGCAGTAAGAACCAAAGAAAAGATATCCCTAAGGAAGAAAGTAAGTTAATAAAACTCGCTTTGTTTGAAAAACTCTTGGCTGCAGATAAGATTGTTATCATTATTCCAATTGCAGCAGTAAAAATAAAAGAGTTTTGAATTCTTATGTTAGTTAAGAGTTCTAGTTGCTCTAGTATTGGTTTATAGTTTGAAGTTATGTAGTAATTTAAAGCTAACGGTAAGACTACTAGTAC
>JAAOZO010000161.1 GCA_011605715.1 Nitrososphaerota archaeon
ATTCTACTTAATAGTTGGTGTCTTCATAACGTTTGCAATAATTGGTAAGCTATGGGTTGAAAAGGAAAGACTTGTCTTTCCACTTTCTGTTCCAGTAACTTACATAATTAAAGAAGGAAGTAACTTTCAAACAAAGAGTGGTCTACCGAACATCTTAAACTTCTCCGATTCTAGGATAAAACTCTTCTGGGCAGTTTTCATAATAGGTGTGCTATCTGGAATCAATCCTCTAATAACAGAACTCTTTCCAGCATTTCCAATGTCACAGTGGTGGGGTGAAACATTGGTGCCTCTAACGTTCTTAGGAAGTCTTTGGCCAGGTATCTACGCTTCTGGAATCTTCTTCATCCCTCAAATTGCAGTTGGTTTACTTGTACCAAATGATATACTTTATACTTCTATACTAACGTGGCTTATCTTTGGTGTACTTTATCAGGGTTTAGCAGTTACGTTAGGAATAATTCCATATCAAGCAGGTATGGAATATCGTTGGCCATGGGAAGACGTTCCTGGTTGGTGGCTTCCATTTCCTTATTCTAGGTGGGGTGGGCTAGGTGTTGGCTTAGGGATTGCAACTTGGTTAATATGGCAATCTAGAGATAGGATAAAACAAGTAATTTCAACACTAACGGGAAAAGATGAAGTTGAAAATGGCCTATCGTTAAGAGAAGCTACTGTAATAGGTGTTGGTGCTACAGTGCTATGGTGGCTATTCATTATAATCAGTGGTGGTGACATAGTAACTGGACTGATTTCAATAATAGTTGTCTATCTCTGGAGCTTCTTATATGCTAGAGTTTGGGCAGAAGTTTTCTGGCATACTGGACAATCTTTCTGGGAGTCGCCAAACGCATGGTATCTAGTTTATAACATAGGCACCTACACAAGTGGGCTTCCTGCAAACCCAACTTGGGATCAACCAAACTTGTCCATAGGCTGGAATATCGTAAACAGGCAGATGGACTTTGTTGGCAATTGGGACATATCCTTCTCGCCATATGCAACTGGTTGGCTAGTGAACATGTATAAAATAGCTTACGAAACAAAATCAAACCTGAAGGACATCTTTTATGCTATAATCGTGGTTGGAATAGTCAACTTCTTCCTTGGAGGTGTTTTGCTAACGTGGATGATTACTCATACTTCTGGAGGAATTTCAAGCACTCCTCTGTGGGCGACGTGGACTTTCTGGGATGCTGCAGGACGTGGTCTTAAGGGTCTGTGGGGCCCAGCAAGTGGAGAAACACCACTACATTATTGGATTTACGCAATAACTGGAATAATAGTAACATGGGCGATATATTTACTAAGACTAAAGTTTGCATGGTTCTGGATTCATCCAGTTGCAATGTGGGTTACTTTAACGATTCCAAACTACATGTGGTTAACATCACTAATTGCACTAATAATAAAGGAAGTTTCTGTAAGAACAGTAGGAGTAAAGAAATACGAAGAATATGTAGTGCCAGCGGCTTCAGGATGGACTATTGGCTTTGGTGCAGTTTGGCTCTTAGCAGCAATACTAAACTTATTTGGCGTCGTACTACCAAAGGCAGCAAAACTTTGGATCTAAGTTACTACTAAAGCTAGAAGATTTTTTTATTTTTTATTTTTTAAATCCAAACTAAAGATTTCTTTGCTAGTACTACTGACTATATTTTTTAACTTTGTTAGAGAGTTAACGAAAAGATAAAGCTTATATCCCATTTTATCTTCTACCTTGCCTTATGACTATAGTTAGAGCAGAAGTATTCAAAGGAACTGTTTACTACAAGTCTCCATTTACAATATCTCTAGGCACTTCTTACAAAAGTGATGAAGTCGTAGTAAAAATTGTTGACGATAGTGGCTTGGAAGGTTTTGGTGAGGCTTCTCCTTCTAAGATGATTCTAGGCGAAACTCAAGATACTGTTGTTTCTTCACTTGATGTAATCTTACCAAGCCTTATCGGGCTAGAACCAGAGATGCTTGAGTATGCAAGTTACGTTATAGAAAACAGTATACATAGGAACTCTTCGGCAAAGGCTTCTGTCGATATTGCTCTTCACGATCTAGTTTCAAAAAAATATAAGTTACCTCTCTTTAAGTATTTAGGTGGCTATTCTAATAAAGTTTTAACAGACGTTACAATAGGAATAAAGCCTATAGAAGAAGCTGTTAAAGAAGCAAAGGAACTACTAGAGCAAAAAGTTAGAATTATAAAAGTAAAAGTTGGGTCAGAAAACCTAGAAGAAGACATTTCTAGACTAAGAGCTATAAGAGAAGCTGTGGGAAATGAAGTTAAACTTTTTGTTGATGCGAACCAAGCATGGAGCGCGAGAAGAGCAATTTATGCAATAAGCAAGATGCAAAGGTATGAAATTGAACTAGTCGAACAACCAGTAAAAGCGTATGAGGTCGATGGGCTTAGCTTTGTTAAGCGTAACTCTCCTGTTCCAATAATGGCTGATGAATCTGTTCATTCTCCAGAAGATGTTATAGAAATCGTAAAAAAGGATGCTGCTGACTTCATAAACATAAAGTTGATGAAGTCTGGCGGCATAAGAAACGCAAGGAAAATCGCCACAATAAGCGAAGCCGCTGGGATAAAGAATATTGTAGGCTGTATGATGGAAGGTACAATTTCAATAGCGGCTGCAGCACACTTCGCATGCTCAACGAAAAATGTTGTTTTTGTAGACCTGGATTCTGACTTGAGCCTAAAGAACACGCTTGCCAAAAAAAGTGTAATTGAGTACAAGGATAGCTACAGAGTAATTTCAGAAGGCTATGGGTTAGGCAACATAGAACTTGCACACGATGAACTAAAACTAGTAAAAGTTTATGAAGAGAGAAAAACAAACTCTGCATTTTAAGTGAGAAACAAGATGACAACAGCTAATAACAAAAGGCTCTTTGAAGAAGTAGAAAGCTATAGAAGCGAAGCAGTAAAATTCATGTCTAACTTAATAAGCTACGAAGCAATTGCCCCAGAAAGTGGAGGTAAAGGTGAATGGGAAAAAGCTAACTTTATTCAAACTTTCCTTGAAAAAATAGGCTTTGATGAGATAAAAAGATATGACGCTCAAGACGATAGAGTTCCTTCTAAAAGAAGACCAAACATTGTGGCAAAGTACTTCGGAGAAAATAAAGAAAAAACTCTTTGGCTCGTCAGCCACATGGATGTTGTTCCTCCTGGAGACTTAAGCTTGTGGAAGACAAATCCTTTTCAAGCCTTCGTAGAAGGTGATAAAATCTACGGCAGAGGAACCGAAGACGATGGCCAAGCTGTAGCCTCTTCAGTGTTTGCTCTAAAGGCGTTGGTCGACCTAAAGATAAAACCAAAGTTTAATGTTGCCTTAGCAATTGTTTCTGACGAAGAAACAGGAAGTAAGTATGGCATAGAGCACCTCATTACTAGTAGCGTGTTCAAAAAAGAAGACCTAGTTGTTGTCCCGGATGCTGGGAATGAAGAAGGAAGCATAATTGAAGTTGCTGAGAAGAGTATACTTTGGCTAAAGTTCAGTGTAGTTGGAAAGCAAACTCATGCAAGTACTCCAAATAAAGGAGTAAATGCTTCACTTCATGCTATGAGGCTTGGTATAGAACTTTATGAAATGTTAAAGTCAAAATACAACATTTACGATGAACTTTTTGATCCTCCATTCTCTACATTTGAGCCAACGAAAAGAGAAGTCAACGTAGAAAACGTAAACACAATTCCAGGAAGAGATGTCTTTTATTTTGATTGCAGAGTCTTGCCTAGCTATAATATAAACGAAGTTTTGTCTAATATCAAAAAACTTTGCTCTCTTTATGAACAAATCTATCCTGTTGAAGTAAAATTTGAAGAAGTAGCTAAAAGTGAAGCCCCTCCTCCAACAAGCGTAGCTTCAGAAGTTGTTCAAAGGTTGAAACAAAGCATAAAGTTAGTCAAAGGCATAGACGCAAGAGCAATTGGAATTGGAGGTGGGACATGCGCAGCTCATTTTAGGAGGGCTGGAATTCAAGCTGCAGTTTGGATGACAACAGACTCAACCGCGCATCAGCCCAATGAGTATTGCAAAGTGAGCAACTTAATTAACGACGCAAAGGTATTTTCGCTAATGTCCATTATTTAAAAAATAAAATTAAATGACTTTCACTCAACAATTCTCTTAAGAGTCAATGCACTTTTTCTCATCTTTCTTTCCCTGGTCTTAAGGTCTACTTCATACAAATCAATTTTCATCGATAACTTTCTGAAACATATGATACTACTTTGAGAAGAGTTTATAAACCGCTCTTAGACTTTTTTGGCTTATCATGGAAAATCATTCGATTATTACAAAAGGAATAAAAAAAATTTATAAGAAGGAGGAAGGGCCACTCTTTCCCTTTAGAAAGAAAAATTCTGAGGTTATAGTTGCTCTCGACAACGTTAACTTGAGCGTAGAAAAAGGTGAACTTTTTGGTTTACTTGGACCAAACGGCGCTGGTAAAACAACTCTTGTAAAAATACTAAGCACCCTCATCATTCCAGATGAGGGTACAGCCTCAGTTAACGGGTATGATATCTTAAAGAATCCAGATCAAGTGAGGGCCTCAATCGGAGTGGTTTCGAGTGGCGAAAGGTCTCTTTATTGGAAGCTAACAGCTAAGGAGAACTTAGAGTACTTCGCTAGACTCTATAAAGTTCCAGAAGAAGTTTCAAGGAAAAGAATAAAGGAATTGCTTAGTATGATGGAGCTAGAAGATAGAGCCAATGAACTAGTCGAAAAGTATTCCAGTGGAATGAAACAAAAGCTTGCAATTGCTAGAGCTATTCTTCACGACCCAGAAATCTTACTCTTAGATGAACCTACTTTGGGTTTAGACCCAGGCTTTTCAAGGAGCATAAGGACTTTTATTAAAGAAGACCTTAACAAAAAGCAAGGTAAAACCATTCTTCTTACGACGCACTATATGGAAGAGGCTGACCAATTATGCAACAGAATAGCTTTTATAAATAAGGGAAAGATAGTTGCTGTAGACACTCCTGAAAAATTAAAAGCTATGATTGGCAAGTA